>JAYSSN010000344.1:0-8279 GCA_043720555.1 Rhodobacterales bacterium
GACTAAGGTCCAGTTGGCGGGTATTTGCAGACAAGTTGAAGATGCAAAGGGTTGTGGTGCCCCGCTGGAAGGCCAGAAGCCCGTCTTCGCTGTTCAGGAAATTGCTGTCAGAAGTCCGAAGATCTGGATTGCCTCGGCGATAGCGTAGCATCGCCCGATAGAATGCCAAGACGGACGCGGGATCATCCTCTTGCAGATCACGGGCTTGCGCCACCTGTGCCGGCTTGATCGGCAGCCATGTCTTGTTCGCTGTCGAGAACCCGGCATTCGGGGCATTCGCCTCCCAGATCATGGGCGTCCGGCAGCCGTCACGGCCCTTTTCATCCGGCCAGAAAGCAATGCCCTGTGGGTCAAGAATTTCGTCGCGGGCAAGATCGGTTTCGGTCTGCCCCAATTCCTCGCCCTGATAGAGGCAGACTGACCCTTGCAGGCTGAGCAGCAGCGCGGCGCAAAGCTTGGCGAGTTGCCTGCTGTCCTGCCCTGACTGCCCCCAGCGGCTGACATGGCGAATGACGTCGTGGTTCGAAAAGGCCCAGCAGGGCCAGCCTTCCGGGGCGGTCGCAAAGAAGGCCTCAACCTGCTTGCGAAAATGCTCGGGTGTAAAGGTTGGCCCCAAGATTTCAAAGGAATAGGCCATGTTCAGGCGGCCCTCTGAGGTATAGGCCCCCATGGTTTCGATGGCACGCTGCAACTCTCCAACCTCGCCCACCGTTGCGCGGGCGGAATACGCATCCATCAAGGCGCGCAGCTTTTGCAGGAAGACCAGATTTTCGGGCCGTGTCTTTTGATAGATCGACTGTTGCATATCAAATGGGCGCACCGCTGGAACCGCAGGGGATGGGTTCAGCGCGGGATTGTCGCGCAATTGAGGATCGTGGAAATAGAAATTCACCACATCAAGCCGAAGGCCATCAACCCCGCGCTCTAGCCAAAACCGCATCGTTCGCAGCATGTGATCCTGAACGTCGGAATTGTGAAAGTTCAGGTCCGGCTGTGACGACAGGAAATTATGCAGGTAATACTGCCTGCGACGCGAATCCCATGTCCACGCAGGCCCGCCAAACAGCGACTGCCAGTTGTTCGGCGGCGTGCCATCCGGCCTTGGATCGGCCCAGACATACCAATCGGCCTTGGGGTTGTCGCGCGACTGCCTGCTTTCCTGAAACAGCGGGTGCTGATCCGACGAATGTGAGATCACCTGGTCGATGATTACCTTTAGCCCCAGATCGTGGGCGCGCGCGATCAAGGCATCAAAATCGGCCAACGTGCCAAAACTGGGGTCAATATTGGTATAATCGGCGATGTCATACCCCATATCTTTCATGGGGGAAGAAAAGATCGGAGAAATCCAGACAGCATCAACCCCCAGATCGGCCACATATGGGAGGCGTGCAATGATGCCGCGCAGATCGCCGATGCCATCGCCGTTAGAATCCTGAAACGACCTTGGGTAGATCTGATAGGTCACAGAGCCCTTCCACCAGTCCTGATTGGTCATGTCATCCTCCCTTGCCCAACGAATCTAGTATCCGAAGCGTTTCGGGAAAGGTGTCCGAAACGTTTCGGATTGGCAACAGCTTTTGCAGATGCGATAGTTGCGTATGCAATTTCAAAGGCATGGCCATGGCAACCCTGAAAGACCTGAGTCGCAAGTTGGGCCTGTCGGTCACGCAAGTCAGCCGTGCCCTGAACGGCCATGATGACGTAAACGAAGAAACCCGAACACGGGTTCTGATCGCGGCTAAGGAATTGAATTATCATCCAAACATCTCGGCGCGCAAACTGGCCTCGGGGCGGTCTGGTATTGTCGGCCTCGTGCTGGCCGACACGCCAAGCCGCCCGACTGACGGGCTTTTCGTGCAGATGATTGGCGGGCTGTCGCGCTATTTTTCGGAACGCGGGATGCAGTTCGTGCTTCACATGGCCAGCCCCGCCGAGGATCTGGCGCGGGTGCATGAACGCCTGATCAACGGCGGGTCACTCGACGGATTTGTCATCGTGGAGCCTCTGGTTGAAGATGCGCGCATAAACTTTCTTCAAAAGCGAAATGTGCCCTTTGTTCTGCATGGTCGGCACCGGATGGACCCGGATTACCCCTATTTTGACATCGACAACCACTTTGTCGGCTATAGCCTGACCCGCACGCTGGCAGAAGCCGGGCACCGGCGCATCGCCTTCCTGAGCGGCAAGGCGGGCCGCAGTTACGTTGCACAACGTCGAAACGGGTATGAGTTGGCCCTGCGTGAGTTTGGCTGCGACCAGAACCCCGAGCTGCACATCGGGTCTGACATGACAGAGCCTTTTGGATTGCTGACTGCCATCCGCCTCTTTCAGGACGGAGGGCTGCGCCCCACTGCAATAGTCTGCGGCAACACATTGATTGCAAAAGGTGTTTTTGACGGTCTGCATGCCCTTGGCCTGCGCGTGCCGCATGATGTTTCGGTTGTTGCGCATGATGATGACCTGCCCGTGCTGAGCACGCCGTCATTCCCGGTGCCGCTGACAGTGACCGAAGCGGCCCTGTCGGAAAGCTGGCAACAGCTTGCAGAATTGTTGGTGGGCCGGATCGAAGGCCGTCCGATCGCCGAGCTTCAGCGCCTTGGCAAAGTGACACTGGTCAACCGAGCCTCGGTCGCGGCCGCCTCCAAATCGGTTTGAACGCAACCGCCTCAAGATTTGTTTGACAGGATTATGCGCAAGGCGGTAATTTTCCGAAACGCTTCGGAAGAATCAATAACGGGTTCGATCCGCGCCTTGGGCCAAAACAGGCCCGTTTTTTGGGAGGAAGACAGAATGATCAATCTGAAGAAGGCCGCATTGCGGTCAACCGCTTTGTGTACCCTTCTGGCACTGTCCGGCGTTCAGGCGCTTGCCGCCGAAATCACCGTGGTGTCGGGCGCCGTCGGCAATGCCGTGCAAAACTTTGCCACCTTGGTGAAACCTTGGGAGGATGCGACAGGGCACAAGGTCACGCTGGTGCCGATGCCCGCCTCGACCAGTGATCAGTTCGGCCAGTATCGTCTGTGGCTTGCAGCCCAGAGCGGCGACATCGATCTGTATCAGACCGATGTGATTTGGGCCCCCCAACTGGCGGATCACTTCGTCGATCTGACCGAAGCGGCCAAGGATCTGGCCCCCATGCACTTCCCGTCGATTATTGAATCGCAGACGGTGAATGGCAAACTGGTGGCCTTGCCGATCTTTACCGACGCGCCCGCACTGTATTACCGCAAGGATCTGCTGGAAAAGCACGGCGTTGCTGTTCCCAAAACCTGGGAAGAGCTGGCCGTTGCCGCCAAGACCGTGCAGGATGCAGAACGTGCTGCCGGCAACGCCGAAATCTGGGGCTTTGTCTGGCAGGGCAACGCCTATGAAGGTCTGACCTGCAACGCGCTGGAATGGGTCAAATCCTTTGGCGGCGGTCAGATCGTCGAAGCCGATGGCACGATTTCCATAAACAACGAAAAGGCCATCGCCGCGCTTGAAACCGCCAAGTCCTGGGTCGGCACGATCAGCCCCGAGGGCGTTCTTGCATACCAAGAAGAAGAGGCCCGCGGTCTGTGGCAAACCGGCAATGCCGTCTTCATGCGTAACTGGCCTTATGCCTATGGCCTTGGTAATGGCGATGACTCGGCGGTCAAGGGCCTGTTCGACGTGACCACCCTGCCCACCGGCGGCGGCAACGATACCTCGGCGGCAACGCTGGGCGGCTGGAACATTGCCGTCTCGAAATACGGCGACCAGCAGGAAGCCGCGATCAGCCTTGCGCTGTATCTGGCTGGCCCCGAGGCGCAAAAGCAGCGCGCACTGAATGAATCGAACCTGCCGACGATCGTCAGCCTTTATGACGACCCCGACATTGCGGCGCAGCAGCCCATCATCCCGCGCTGGAAGGATGTGTTCCTGCAAGCCGTGCCGCGCCCGTCGGCCCCGGCCCTTGGCAGCTATAACGAGGTGTCGTCGATGTTCTGGTCGGCCGCGCATGACGTGCTGTCGGGCAACAAGGAAGCGGCAGTCGCCTTGGAAGATCTGGAAGCCGACCTGTCCGACCTGAAAGGCGATGGCTGGAAGTAAGACCCCGTGAACCGTCAGGAGCGGCCGGTTGGCCACGCCTGACGGCAGGTGCCGCCTGCCCTCCCGGACGGGCGGCACCCCATCCACGCAGCTGATGCATCAGGGAGCTGAGCAATGGCCGAAACTGCACCAAAGATTGCCGGTTCAGGCCAGGAAATGAGCCTTCAACAACAGCGCGCACGGGCGGCCTTCTGGTTTCTTGTGCCCATGTTGATCACGCTGTTCTGCGTCGCTGCATGGCCACTGCTCCGCTCGATCTATTTTTCGTTCACCGATACCAAGCTTGACAACCTTTATGGGGGCGATTGGATCGGGTTCGACAATTATCTGCGCTGGCGGGTGATGGACTCGGGCCGCATCCGCTGGGGGGGCACATTGGCCGACCCGGATTGGTGGAATGCCGTCTGGAACACCGTGCGCTTTGCCTTCATTTCTGTGACGCTGGAAACCATCCTTGGCCTGATGGTGGCGCTGGTTCTGAACGCTGAATTCAAAGGCCGTGGCTTTGTGCGCGCGGCCATCCTGATCCCATGGGCCATTCCCACCATCGTCTCGGCCAAGATGTGGGCATGGATGCTGAATGACCAGTTCGGCATCATTAACGACATGATGCTGCGGGTGGGGCTGATCGCTGAAAACATCGCCTTCACCGCGCGACCCGAAACCGCGATGTGGGCGGTGCTCGCGGTGGATATCTGGAAAACCACACCCTTTATGGCGCTGCTCTGCCTTGCTGGCCTGCAAATGATCCCGCGGGATATGTATGAGGCTGCCAAGCTGGACGGCATCCACCCGGTGCGCGTGTTCTTCAAGGTGACTCTTCCACTGGTGCGGCCAGCGCTGATGGTGGCGGTGATTTTCCGCTTGCTGGATGCGCTGCGGATTTTCGACCTGATCTACGTGCTGACGCCAAATTCGTCGGCCACAAAGACCATGTCGATCATCAGCCGAGAGAACATGATCGAATTCAATAACTTCGCCTATGGGTCGGCACAATCGTCGCTGCTGTTCGCCATCATCGCGATCTTCGTGTCGCTGTATATCTGGCTGGGCAAGGTTGACCTGAGTGGGAGTTCGGGCAAATGACCGCTTCTGAAATCTTCTGGAAGGTGATGTTCTATAGTGCGGTCGCGCTGATCTGCATTATCGCGATCTTTCCGTTCTACTACGCTGTTCTGACCAGCTTTGAATCGGGTACCGCGATTTTCCGCATCAACTATCTGCCCGAAAGCTTCAACCTCGATAACTATCGCGCAGTTCTGGGCGGACGGAACTTTGTCCGTTCGGTTCTGAATTCGGTCTTCATCGCCACTACAACGGTGGTCGCGGCGCTGTTTCTTGCCGTGACCGCCTCTTATGCCTTGGCACGGGTGCGGTTCCGCGGACGTGGTCTGCTTCTGATGACCATCCTTGCCGTGTCCATGTTTCCACAGATTGCCGTTCTGGCGGGTCTGTTCGAACTGGTGCGGTTCCTTGGCATCTTCAACACTCCCTGGGCGATGATCCTGTCTTATACCATCTTTACCCTGCCCTTCACTGTCTGGGTTCTGACCACGTTCATGCGCGATCTTCCGGTTGAGATTGAGGAAGCGGCCATTGTCGATGGTGCAACCCCGTGGGTCATCATCACCCAGGTCTTCATGCCGCTTTTGTGGCCGGCTCTGGTGACCACGGGGCTTTTGGCCTTTATCGGGGCGTGGAACGAATTCCTGTTCGCCCTGACCTTTACCAGCTCCGAGACGATGCGCACCGTGCCGGTCGCCATCGGCCTGCTGTCCGGCGCAAGTCAGCAGGAAATTCCATGGGGGCCGATCATGGCCGCATCCGTGATCGTGACGGTCCCCCTGATCATCCTTGTCCTTATTTTCCAACGCAAGATCGTGGCGGGCCTGACCGCTGGCGGCGTCAAAGGCTAAGCGGAGAAAACCATGGCGAATATCCAACTGAAAGCGGTCCGCAAATCCTATGGCGCGGTCGAGGTCATCAAGGGCGTCGATCTGGACATCAAAAAAGGCGAGTTCATGGTGTTCGTCGGCCCGTCGGGCTGCGGAAAATCCACCCTTCTGCGGCTGATTTCGGGGCTTGAGAGTATCACCTCGGGTGACCTGCTGTTTGATGGTGAACAGGTGAACAACGTCATCCCATCCAAGCGCGGCATCGCGATGGTGTTCCAATCCTATGCGCTTTACCCGCATATGAAGGTGCGGGAAAACATGGCTTTCGGCATGAAGCTGTCGGGGGCATCGCAGGTCGAGCGCGATGAACGGGTGCTGAAAGCCGCCAAGATGCTGCAGATCGAACATCTGCTGGACCGCCTGCCCAAAGAGTTGTCGGGCGGTCAGCGTCAGCGCGTCGCCATCGGCCGGGCCATTACCCGCGATCCGCGCGTGTTCCTGTTCGATGAACCGCTGTCAAACCTTGACGCAGCGCTGCGTGTCGCCACCCGACTGGAAATCGCGAAACTGCACCATGACATGAATAATGTGACGATGATCTACGTCACTCACGATCAGGTCGAGGCCATGACGCTTGCCGACCGGATCTGCGTGCTGCGCGATGGGGTGGTCGAGCAGGTGGGAACCCCGTCCGAACTGTATGAGAGTCCAAACTCCGTCTTCGTGGCAGGCTTTATTGGCAGCCCCAAGATGAACTTCCTCGGTGGAGATTTCGCCCGTGCGCAGGGCTGCACCATCTTGGGCATCCGTGCCGAGCATATTGACATCGCTCCGGCCGGGCGGAGTGAATGGGAAGGCACGGTCGTGCATGCCGAAGACCTTGGGTCCGACAACTACCTCTTTGTCGAGATCGGAAGTGCAGAACCTGTCATCGTGCGCCGGGCTGGCAAGCTGGATACGAAACTGGGCTCCAGGGTCGCGCTGGCGCCCATGGCAAACCACATGCACCGCTTTGACGAAAACGGCCGCCCCATCCGGTGAACTGCTGGCCCGCCGCACCATCCGACACGACGGCTACGCCAAGTCCCAACAGAAACGCAAGCGCATCGAGTAGGCCATTGGCAGGGGGCAAAACCGTCCGCGGCATGCCACAGACGGCCTATCGCGGCCCTGAGCGGGTGAACTACCTCTTAATCCTCACGATTTGCGACAGAGAACTCGCCAGACTACCTCACGGGCTGGCTGCGTGGCGATGATAAGCTGCGTTGGTTCGACACGCCTTTTGGACGCAAATGCGCAGGGCTTGGCAACGAAGAGAAGCCGTTCCGGCTCTGCGGTTGTTTCAGCATGTTGTTCACGCCGCCGAACAATCAAGAATCTGTTCTGTTGGCGCAAAGTGCTGCAGCTCTTCGGGCCCGAGTAGGAGCAGTAGGCCGTTCTCACAGTGCCGCGTCTGCGAAATCAACAGCTCGTTGCGCCGCTTACAAAAGTCGGCCGTAGGAACGTTGCGCCCGGTGGCGGCGCGGCATGCTGCCCCAGCGCAGGCGTCACGATGAACGGCTGCTTCGGCCATAGCCCCGAACGCTCCACCGCGTTTGCAAAAATCCGGCCCCCGCCCAAATCGACTGTTGTCTGTATCGCTCATTTTGTCGCAAACGTCCTTTCCGTCCCCGCGATTGCCCATTTATGGTCGTGCTTGCTGCAGTCCGTCGAAGTAGCCTTGGCCAATATCGACCATTTGGATTTTCTACTGATGACCACTTCCGTCCACTTTCGACCACATCCCGGAGGCGACTCGGTAATCACAAGTGCGCCGATGCTGCGTGCTTACACGACCGTTGCGGGCTATCAGGTTGAATATGGCGAGATCGGGCTGACCAAGTCTGGTGCCTGGAACCGCCACTGTATCGACTGGGTCGTGCGGCGGATGGATTTCCCGAACTGGACCGCAGACAAGCTGTATTCGGTCAACAAGGTCTTGAATGAATACGATGTGCCGCCCCTGGAGTATCTTCGGTTATTGCTCACATCTTTGCGGCAGGGGCGCAAAATGGGCGGCGGATGGCGGCTGACGAAATCCGGCACGGCCCTCGCAGGCGATCCGGAAGCGGCCTATTCTACCATCGCGCCTGCGTTTTTGTTTCGGTTCGACCATACTGAAGGCATGCGGATGGGGGAGGCGCCTGTTGGAGACTGGGGGTTATGGCTGAAAGCAATCGACAAGATGCCCGAGGATGGCTTCACGCTGCCCGACCTCGCGACGTTTCTCTATGGGCATGGTTTGGGCGGTGGATGGCGCGGGCCAGCGGG
>JAYSSN010000345.1:0-3203 GCA_043720555.1 Rhodobacterales bacterium
TTCGCGGGCGGCTTTGAACGATCCGGCAACCCGGTCGGCTTCATGTTCGAGAAGGGCAACTACGCCGAACTCAGCTTTGGTTTTGTAAGTCCATCGGTCCGTGGTGCGGCTGGCAGCGGTGCTGCGCCCTCTGGTCAGGTGGGCGTGAACTATGGGCAGGTGGGTGCCGCGTTCAAGACCGATCTGACCGACAATCTTTCCGTGGGGTTGTCAATTGACCCCACGTTCGGGGCCGATATCGCCTATCCCATCCCGTCGCCTGGTCCCGGCCCTTACCCTATTCGCGGCACCAGCGCCGAGTTGAACGGTGATACGCTGTCGGTCATCGGCCGGTACAAGTTCAACGAAAACATGTCCGTCCATGCCGGAATCCGGTCTGTCGGCGTTGGCGGCAATGTCACCGTATTCAACGGTGGCGCGCCCGTCTATCAGGCCAGTTTCGACACGACCCGCGACATCGGCTATCTGATCGGCGCCGCGTACGAAAAGCCGGAAATCGCCCTGCGCGTGGCGCTGACCTATTCCAGCGAGACACACCATGCGCTGCCAACCACCGTATTCGGCGGTCCGGTGCCGGCCGCTGCCTACCCGAATGTCGAACTGCCAAAGTCGCTGACACTCGATTTTCAAAGTGGCGTCGCGGCCAATACGCTGGTGTTCGGCTCGATCCGCTGGGCCGACTGGACATCCACCGAACTGAACGCGCCGGGCTACCCCGCGAACCCGCTGGTCGGCTATGACAATGACGTCATCACCTATAACCTCGGCGTCGGGCGCAAGTTCAGCGATAACTGGTCGGGTGCCGTCTCGGTCGGCTATGAACGGTCCGAGGGGGGCGTTTCGATGAACCTGTCGCCGACCGACGGATATCTGAGCGTGGGCCTTGGTGCCACCTACACCAGCGGCAAGATGAAAATCACCGGCGGCGTGCGCTACGTGAAACTCGGAGATGCAAACGCGCTTGAAAGCCCGCCGGGTTCGGGCGTCACCAACGCGCGCTTTTCCGGCAACTCGGCCATCGGTGTCGGCATCAAGGTGGGCTACACCTTCTGACCGGCCCGACGCCACAAGGACAGTCCCGCCGGCCGCGGCGGGATTTTTTCATGCGTGCATCTTCACTTGCGCCGCATTTTCCGCGTGAAAACTGCCGCCAGCCCCGCTAACAAAGGGCCCAAAGGCGGTGCCACGATGATTTACGACAACAGCGCAGACTGGCTTGCTGCCAAAAACAAGCGCGTCTTGCTGTTCGGCATGTCCGGCCTTGGTAAAACCCACGTCTCCAACGCCCTGCGCGAAGGGGGTGACTGGTTTCACTATTCCGTCGATTACCGCATCGGCACGCGCTACATGGGCGAATATATCGCCGACAACTTCAAGCGCGAAGCGATGAAGGTGCCGTTGCTGCGCGAACTGCTGATGACGGATTCGGTCTACATCAGTTCCAACATCACTTTCGACAACCTTGCGCCGCTGTCCACCTACCTTGGCAAGCCCGGCGATCCCGCCAGGGGCGGCCTGCCCTTTGCCGAATACCTGCGCCGTCAGGCCCAGCACCGCGAGGCCGAAATCGCAGCCCTGCACGATACCCGCCACTTCATCGCCCGCGCGGCTGATCTGTATGGCTACGCCAACTTCGTCTGCGACAGTGGCGGGTCAATCTGCGAAGTGGTCGATGCCACAAATCCCGCCGATCCGGTGATGACCGCGCTTTGTGCCGACATGCTGCCTGTCTGGATCAAGGGGTCGGATGGGCACCGCGCCGAACTTGTCCGCCGCTTTGACCGCAACCCCAAGCCCATCTACTATCAGCCCGATTTTCTGCACAAGATCTGGGACGCCTACCTGACACGTGAAGCCAGGCCCGCAACCCACGTCGATCCCGACGCTTTCCTGCGTTTTGCCTATGGTCAGGTGCTCGATCACCGCCAACCCCGCTATGCGGCCATGGCCAGTTGGGGCGTAACCGTCACGGCACAAGAGGTGAGCGATATCCGCGATGCCACCGCCTTCATCGCCCTCATCGCCCGCGCCCTTGACCGGCGCCGCGCAGACGCATAACTCCGCCCGATGCCCATCACCCTTCCCGCCACCTTGCCCGCCTATGATGTCCTTCAGTCCGAAGGCGTCATGGTCATGTCGCCCGAACGCGCAGCTACCCAGGAGATCCGCCCGCTGCGGATCGGCCTGCTGAACCTGATGCCGAAAAAGATCCAGACGGAAAACCAGTTCGCCCGCCTGATCGGCGCCACACCTTTGCAAATTGACCTGTCCCTGATCCGGATGTCAGAACACCAGACCAAAAACACCGCCGCCGCACATATGGAAACCTTCTATCGCCCGTTTTCCGACGTGCGGGATGAAAAGTTCGATGGCCTCATCATCACCGGCGCGCCGATCGAACATCTGCCGTTTGCGGATGTGACCTACTGGAATGAACTGTGCGATCTCATGGACTGGACGCAAACCAACGTGCATTCCACCTTCGGCGTCTGCTGGGGCGGCATGGCGATGATCAACCACTTTCACGACGTGCCCAAACACATGCTGCCCGCCAAGGCGTTCGGCTGCTTCCGCCACCGCAACCTTGCGCCCACTTCGCCGTATCTGCGCGGGTTCTCGGACGATTTCGTGATCCCGGTCAGTCGCTGGACCGAAATGAAGCAGGCCGAAATCGCCGCCGCCCCCGGCCTGACCACCCTGCTCGGGTCCGACGAGGTTGGCCCCTGCCTGGTCGAGGATGCAGCCCATCGCGCGCTATATATCTTCAATCACTTTGAATATGACAGCGATACGCTGAAGCAGGAATACGACCGCGATATTGCGGGCGGCACCCCGATCAACGTGCCGCTGAACTACTATCCCGATGACAATCCCGCGATGCCACCGCTCAACCGCTGGCGCAGCCATGCCCACCTTCTATATGGCAACTGGATCAACGAGATTTATCAGTCGACTCCATATGATATCGCCCAGATCGGTTCTTAGCCTCGCGTTCATCGCGGCTGTTGCCAGCGGCTTGTGGGCCATTGACCGCAAGGCCGCAGCGCATGAAGCGCGCGCCGCCGCGGGTTTCCCCCCCGAAGGCCAGATCATCACCGTCGATGGCCTGCGCGTGCATGCGTTTGTTGCAGGCACCGGCCCCGATCTGATCCTGATCCACGGCGCCAGCGGCAACCTGCGCGATTTCACCTTTTCACTGATCC
>JAYSSN010000346.1:0-3192 GCA_043720555.1 Rhodobacterales bacterium
CAGCAACCCTGAAAGCTTATCTCGGTTCTGATAGCCCGCCACGGCCAGCAAACCGAGCAGAGCAACCATGGATGGGCTTCCCCTGCTCATTTCCAAATCCTCCTGCGTGATACTTTCGCGGTTTTCAACGGTGTTACGCCTTGCGGCGCGCATAGCCAAACACGGCCAGCACGATGATTGCGCCAACGACAGCGCCAATAAGACCGGCACTATCATTCGGACCATACCAGCCAAGTGCCTGGCCCAGGTAGGATGCAACGAATGCACCAACTACCCCAAGAAGGGTCGTCATGATAAAGCCCGACGGCTCATTGTCCCCCGGCATGATCAGCTTGGCGATAATGCCAGCCACGAAACCAATAATGATTGTCCAGATTATCCCCAAAGTAGCCTCCTGTTCCCGTGCGCAATGGCCGTTGAGTAAGCGCCATCAGGGGTAAAACGCAGCACTGCGGGTTTCGTTCCCCGCCGTTTCGGGACAGATGGACCGGCTGCGCATTCACGCAGCCGACCGTTGAATTACATCGGTGGCATCAGGACCGTGTCGATGACGTGGATCACGCCGTTCGACGCGGCAATGTCTGCGGCCGTGATGTTCGCGCCATTTACCTTGGCGCCGCCGTCCAGCGTGATGGTCACTTCGGCGCCATTCACGGAAGCCGCCATCATGCCTTCGGTCAGATCAGTCGACATCACGGCACCGGGAACGACGTGGTAAGTCAGGATCGCCGTCAGCTTGTCCTTGTTTTCCGGCTTCAGAAGATCTTCGACGGTGCCTGCGGGCAGGGCGGCGAACGCCTCATCCGTGGGGGCGAACACAGTGAACGGGCCTTCGCCTTTCAGCGTTTCGACAAGCCCGGCTGCGGTCAGTGCCGCTGCGAGCGTATTGAAGGTACCCGCCCCGATAGCCGTATCAACGATGTCCTTGTCCTGCGCAAAGGCGGGCATCGCAAGGAAAGAAGCGGTGGCGGTCAGGGCAATAAAGGTTCTGCGGATCATTGGTGTCACTCCCGTTTGATCGGTGCCATGATTGGCCTGCATTGTATGAACGGACGGACCAATCGGATCAGCGCAACAACTGCGTGAGTAACAGTTGTCATGTATGTCATGCGGCCTAAGCCCGGACTATTGCCGGTTTCCATTCAACATCGTGTGACCCATTGTTATTCCGCGTGACCGTTCGTTTCACCACATTGCAGCGTATTCCCAATGACGTGAGGCGCCAGCTTTGGTGCAGACCGGACCTCGGGGCAGATGTATGCTGGCCGAAATCTGCAAGGAGATGACAATGCGGCGCAACGGAAAACTGGGATGGTCGGACGTCACCCCAAAGACGCTGTGGATGAACCGCAGGCAGTTGATGGTGGGCACCGCGGCGGCATTCATGGCAGCACCATCGCTCGTCCGGGCCCAAGCTGCAAAGTCGGTCTATTCGACGAACGAAGAGGCCAACAGTTTCGAAGATATCTCGACATACAATAACTACTATGAATTCGGGACGGGCAAAGAAGACCCCGCCACCTATGCGGGCGGCCTGACGACCGACCCATGGTCGATCGCGATCGACGGCATGGTGGACAAGCCGGGCACTTATGATCTGGCTGATATCACCAAGGACCAGCCGATCGAGGAACGCATCTATCGTTTTCGCTGTGTCGAGGCCTGGTCGGCCATCATCCCCTGGATGGGCTTTGAGCTGGCGGGGCTGCTGAACCGTGTCGGTGTGCAACCTGGAGCCAGATACGTGGCCTTTGAAACACTGGTCCGCCCCGAGGAAATGCCCGGCCAGACCAGCAACTTCATTGAATGGCCCTACCGTGAGGGTCTGCGCCTCGATGAGGCGATGCACCCTCTGACGATTCTTGCAACCGGCCTTTATGGTGAACCCATGCCCAACCAGAACGGCGCGCCAATCCGGTTGGTCGTGCCGTGGAAATACGGCTTCAAATCGATCAAAAGCATTGTGCGCATCAGTCTGGTGGCTGAACAGCCGCAGACGACGTGGAACATGCTGCAACCGTCCGAGTACGGCTTTTATTCCAACGTGAACCCGACGGTGGATCACCCGCGCTGGTCGCAGGCCAGCGAGCGGCGCATCGGGTCGGGCCTTTTCGGCGGGCGCATCGATACACCGATGTACAACGGATACGAAGACCAGGTGGCCGGCCTTTACGCCGGTCAGGATCTTGCGAAAGACTTCTGATGCGGGATGCGATCAATCAGGTGGCCCGGCGTTTGCCGACGTGGCCGGTGTATCTGCTGGGCGTGCTGCCCTTCGTGTGGCTTTTCTGGCTTGCCGTCGGCAATGGCCTTGGCCCCGATCCGGCGAAGGCTCTGGAAAAGGAACTGGGGGGGCTTGCGATCAAGTTTCTGATCGCCACGCTGTGCATCACGCCCCTGCGGTGGACGGGGATCAACCTCATCAGGTTCCGCCGTGCGCTTGGGTTGCTCGCGTTCTTCTACGTGGCCATGCATCTGACGACGTGGATAGGTCTCGACAAGGGGCTGCGCTGGGCCGAGATCATCGCCGATCTGTACAAGCGCCCCTACATCATCATCGGTATGGCGGGCTTTCTGGTCATGGTGCCACTGGCCATCACATCAACCAACCGCGCGATCCGGTCGATGGGTCCGCTCGCCTGGCGCAGGCTGCACACGCTCAGCTATGTGGCGGCAATGGCGGGGGCCTTGCACTTTGTCATGCTGAAAAAGACCTGGGCCACCGAGCCGCTGATCTACCTTGCCATCGTGACAGCGCTGCTGATGGCCCGTGCGCTGCGAAACCGGCGGGTCGCGGTGGCCTGAACCGCCAGGTTCCGCATCTTGCCGCACAGCTTTGTTGCGGAAAGCCGCCTCCACTTGTGCCACTTGTTTCACCAACCCCCAGATTTTGTGAAGAAAATGGTGTTTACGAAAAAAATGTGACGGTTCGCGATTTTCCTCTTGCGGGCTGGGGCATGCATCCGTAAATAGCCGCTCACCGAAGCGGAAACGTGACGGTGGCAGGATGAAGCGAAAGCGAAGTTCTGCAAACTCTGGAGACACGATTGGTGAGGATACGCTGGGAAGCTAGCGTCTTCGTCTGTTTTTGTCGCCCTGCTCTTTGACATTGCTGGTTAATGAAGGGATATGTGGGCGGTTTGGGCGCATCGGCGTCTGATTGTTTGCATATCGACCTGTTAGAGAGCATTC
>JAYSSN010000347.1:0-8205 GCA_043720555.1 Rhodobacterales bacterium
CGGCCAACCCATCGACCACTTCGCTGATGCAGTCGCCGATCAGGCGGAACTCTGCCTCGCCAAAGCCCCGCGTCGTGCCTGCGGGGCTGCCGAGGCGGACGCCGGAGGTGATGGTGGGCTTTTCGGTGTCAAACGGGATGCCATTCTTGTTGCAGGTGATGTGCGCGCGGCCCAGCGCCTTTTCGGTGGCATTGCCCTTGACGGCTTTGGGGCGCAGATCGACCAGCATGAGGTGGGTGTCGGTGCCGCCGGTGACGATGTCGAGGCCACCTTTCATCAACTGGTCTGCAAGGGCCTGGGCATTCGCGATGACCTGGGCCTGATAGGTTTTGAAACCGGGCTGGAGCGCTTCGCCAAACGCCACGGCCTTGGCGGCGATGACATGCATCAGCGGGCCGCCCTGGATGCCGGGGAAGATCGCGGAGTTGACCTTTTTGGCGATGGTTTCGTCATCGGTCAGGATCATGCCCCCGCGCGGGCCACGCAGGGTTTTATGCGTGGTGGTGGTCGCGACATGGGCATGCGGGAACGGGCTGGGGTAAAGGCCAGCCGCCACGAGGCCTGCGAAATGGGCCATGTCCACCAGCAGGTAGGCACCCACGCTGTCGGCAATCTCGCGCATTTTGGCAAAGTCGATGATGCGCGGGATGGCAGAGCCGCCGGCGATGATCATCCTGGGCTTGTGCGTCGCAGCGAGGTCGGCAACCTGATCGTAGTCAAGCCGCAGGTCTTGCTTGCGCACGCCGTACTGGATGGCGTTGAACCACTTGCCGGACTGGTTGGGGGCGGCCCCATGCGTCAGGTGGCCACCGGCATCAAGGCTCATCCCAAGAATGGTGTCGCCCGGCCGGATCAGCGCCTGGAACACGCCCTGGTTGGCCTGGGAACCCGAATTGGGCTGCACGTTGGCAAATCCGCAGTGAAACAGCTGCTTTGCCCGGTCGATGGCGAGGTTTTCGGCGATGTCCACGTACTGACATCCGCCATAGTAGCGCTTGCCCGGATAACCTTCGGCGTATTTGTTGGTCATCACAGAGCCCTGCGCCTCCATCACGGCGCGCGACACGATGTTTTCGGATGCGATCAGTTCGATCTCATCGCGCTGACGGCCAAGCTCACTTGTGATGGCGCCGAACAACTCGGCGTCGCGCGTGGCGAGGGTTTCGGTGAAAAAGCCGTTGTCACGGTGCGGGGCGTTCATGGCAATCTCCGGTGTTAGCGCGAGGGATGCGACCATGTAGAAGAATCGCTGCGTTCAGGAAAGGCAAGAAAGCGACGCGACGGCGGGCGCGGGCGAATTTTTGTGATCTATCGGAAACCGCCGTTCCCCAAAAGCGGCTTGAGTTTGCGGGTGCGGGCGCACAAGGTGCCGCTGTTCGGTAAGGGAGACGCCATGACGCGCCGCATCCATTTTGCTGCCAGCTCGGCCCCGGCTGCGGTCGCGGCGCTGGCACGACTGACGGCGGCGCACGGGCAGTTGCCGCTGGCGCAGGCGGATGTCGTCGTGGCGCTGGGGGGGGATGGGTTCATGTTGCAGACCCTGCACGAGGTGCAGCCGACCGGCCTGCCGGTGTACGGGATGAACTGCGGCACCATCGGCTTTTTGATGAACACCTATCTGGCAGACGGGCTGGCCGAACGGTTGGACGTGGCCGAACAGGCGGTGATCCATCCGCTGGCGATGCGGGCGGAAACGCCCGATGGCGGGGTGGTGGAGTCATTGGCGATCAACGAGGTGTCGCTGCTGCGTACCGGGCCGCAGGCGGCCAAACTGCGGATCAGCGTGGATGGCAAAGTGCGGATGGAAGAGCTGGTCTGTGACGGGGCGCTGGTCAGCACGCCTGCGGGATCGACCGCGTATAACTATTCCGCCCACGGGCCGATCCTGCCGATTGGCGCGGATGTGCTGACCCTGACCGCGATGGCGGCGTTCCGGCCGCGCCGCTGGCGGGGCGCCTTGCTGCCTGCGAGTGCAGTGGTGCGGTTCGATGTGCTGGAGCCGGACAAACGCCCGGTGCGGGCGGACAGTGACAGCCGCCCGGTGCCGCTGGTGTTGTCGGTCGAGGTGCGCTCTGAACCCGGTGTGCAGCATCGCATCCTGTTTGATCCGGGGCATGGACTGGAAGAGAGGCTGTTGAACGAACAATTCGCGTGACCGTTCCGGGGTGAAATTTCCAACGGGCACTTTCTGGTGTTTTATGATGGACATCATAAGGTTACAAAGTCACCCACCGTATGGGCAAGCCTTTTTTTGCAAACCACCCGCGGAATGGCGGTCAACCCGCATCGGGCGCTTTGCCCCAGCTTTCCAGCTTGCGATAAAGCGTCGATGGCGCGATATCCAGTGCGCGCGCGGTCCGCGAGACAGAGCCATCATGGCGCGCCAGCGTTGCCTCGATCACCATGCGTTCGATCTCGGCCATCGGGCGCCCGATCAGGGTATCGAGGCTTGGCCCCGGTTCCGGCTCCGGCGTGGCGTCGGGCAGCAGATGGCCCCCGGTCGCCAGCCCGTCGGGCAGCATGTCGAGCGTCACCACGCCACCTTGATTAAGCACCACGACGTTGCGCAGCACGTTGAGCAGCTGGCGGATGTTGCCGGGCCAGCTGTAGTGGCGGAACAGCGATTTCACATCCGTGTCCAGCCCGTCGAAATGCCGCCCCTCTTCGGTGGCGAAACGCGCAAGCGCGGTTTCGGCGATTTCGATCACATCCTCGCCCCGCGCACGCAGGGGGGGCATGTGGATCGGTACGACAAACAGGCGATAGTACAGGTCTTCGCGGAACTGGCCGCGACGCACGGCCTCGAGCGGGTCAAGGTTGGTGGCACACACGATTCGGACGTTGACCTTGCGGGGCCGGGTGGCCCCAACCGGCTGCACCGTCGAGGTTTGCAGGAAACGCAGCAGTTTTGTCTGCAACGGCATCGCCATTTCACACACTTCATCCAGAAACAGCGTGCCGCCATCCGCTGCCGTAGCCGCCCCCGGTTTGTCGGAAATGGCGCCGGTAAAGCTGCCCTTCATATGCCCGAACACCTCGGATTCCAGCAGATCCTGGGGAATGGCACCACAGTTGAGCGCGATGAACGGGCCGTTGGCGCGGGGTGAGCCGTCATGCACCGCAAGGGCCGCAAGTTCCTTGCCCGTGCCACTTTCGCCGGTGATAAAGACGGTGGCCATCGACCCCGCGACCGACGCGATCTTGTTTTGCAGCCGTTGCATCACGTCGGAAGAACCGATGAACATCGGGTTGGAGGCGGGCAGCATCGGGCGCCGGATGGCAGGGGTTTTGTCCGCCCGGCGGGCGGTGGCGGTTTCCACCGATGCGATCAGGCGCGTTTCATCGACGGGCTTGACGAGAAAATCATGCGCGCCGCCGCGCATCGCCTCGACCGCCTTGTTGACCGAGCCGTTGGCAGTGATGACGATCACGGTAGTCTCGGGCCGTTCGGTCAGCATGTCGCGCATGACTGACAGGCCATCGCGGTCAGGCAGCACCAGATCGAGCAGCACCACCGCGGGCGGCATCGCGCGAAACGCGGCCAACGCATCGGCCGCCGTGGCCGCGGCGCGGACGGCGAAGCCTGCCTTGGTCAGGATTGATCGATAGATGATCTGCAAGGATGTCGTGTCTTCGACCAGCAGCACATCGCGCGAGGTGTCTTTGTGACGGTGCAGGGCAGCATTCGCTGTCATGGGGCCACCGTTGTTGTGCGTTGCTGCTGAACAAACCGGATCAGCGCGGCAAGCTGCGGATGCAGGCGGAACACCAGCAGGCCGAGTTCCGGTTCATTCTGCTGGTGCGCCAGCGCATTCAGGGTTTCGGCGTCGGTTTGCACATTGCGCGCGCCGATCACCCCGGCCACGGCGATCAGGATGTGGCTTTGATCGCGCAAGGCCGGCCAGTCCAGCTCGGGCCCGGCAGCAAGGATCCGGGCGTTCACCGCTGCCAGATCGAGGATCAGCTGATCGAGCAGTTCCGTCACCATTTCGGGCCCGGCAAGGTCCATCAGGCGCTGAAAAACGGGCAGATCAACGGGCAGATCGGTACTATCATCCCCGGGACGCGCCACCCCGATCATGGCTGACAGGGCAATGGTGTCTGCAACCGCCCGGTCGATATGGGGTTCCAGCGCCGGGTCGGCATTGCGCGTGCGAATGTCATGCAAGCCGTTGAGCAGCGCCGCGATCTGCCGCGCGAGCGGATCAACGCGGACCATCGGGCCGGAGGCGCTGGCGGGCGCAGAGAACATGATGTTGGACACGGGGACTCGCATTTTGCAACAGTCTACGTTCTCAGACGGTGGCCTGTCCAGCCATCCTTCCGAGTCCGGTCCGCCCGATATCAGTCTTTGGCCAGGCCAAGCGCCTGAAGTGCGACTGTAATTTCATCCAGAATGGCGGGGTCGTCGATGGTGGCAGGCATTTTCCAGGGTGTGCCATCGGCAATCTTTACCATTGTGCTGCGCAGGATCTTGCCAGAGCGGGTCTTTGGCAGGCGGTCCACGACGCAGGCGCGCTTGAAATCGGCGACGGGGCCGATCTTTTCGCGCATCAGGGCCACGCATTCGGCGACGACTTCGGCCGGGTTGCGCGCAGCACCCTTGTTCAGGCACAGAAAACCAAGCGGGCTGTGGCCTTTCAGGGCATCGGCAATGCCAATCACGGCGCATTCGGCGACATCGGGATGGCTGGCAAGCACTTCCTCCATTGCCCCGGTCGACAAGCGGTGCCCTGCGACGTTGATGACATCATCCGTGCGGGCCATGATGTAGAGATAGCCGTCGGCATCGACGTAGCCCGCATCGCCGGTTTCGTAATAGCCGGGGAATTGCGACAGATACGATTTGTGGAACCGATCTTCCGCAGCCCAGAGTGTGGGCAGGCAACCGGGGGGCAGTGGCAGTTTGACGGCGATTGCGCCAAGGGTGCCGGGGCTGACCTGGTGGCCTGCATCGTCCAGCACCTGCACATCGAAGCCGGGCATCGGTACTGTGGGGCTGCCGATCTTGACGTGCAGGGCACCGAGACCGAGCGGATTGGCGGCGATCGCATAGCCGGTTTCGGTTTGCCACCAATGGTCGATCACGGGTACTTTCAGGTGCTTTTGCGCCCAGTGGATCGTATCGGGATCGGCACGCTCGCCTGCAAGAAAAAGCGATTGCAGGTTGCTCAGGTCAAATTGGCCGGGCAGGTTTCCCTGCGGGTCTTCGCGTTTGATGGCGCGCAGCGCGGTGGGGGCAGTAAAGAAGGTGTGCACCTTGTGTTCCGCCATCACACGCCAGAATGCGGCGGCATCGGGGGTGCCCACGGGTTTGCCTTCGTACATCAGGGTTGTGCAGCCTGCGATCAGCGGCGCGTAGCAGATATAGCTGTGCCCGACGACCCAGCCGACATCGGAGGCGGCCCAGAACACCGCCCCGGGGGGGCAGGCGTAGATGGCGTGCATCGTCCAGTTAAGGGCGACTAGATGGCCCGCGGTGGGGCGCACGACGCCCTTTGGCGCCCCGGTGGTGCCGGAAGTATAAAGGATGTAGGCGGGGTGGTTGCCAGGCACGGGGATGCAGGGGGCGGGTGCGACACCCTGTTGGACCTGATGCCAGTCATGGTCACGCGGGGTCATGGCTGCGGCCAGCTCGGGGCGTTGCAGAATGATGCACAGGTCGGGTTTGTGGCGGGCCATGTCGATGGCGGCGTCGAGCAGGGGTTTGTAGGGAACGACGCGGGCAGGCTCGATTCCGCAGGACGCGGCGATGATGGCCCTGGGGGTGCAATCGTCGATACGCACGGCAAGTTCTGCTGCGGCAAAGCCGCCAAACACGACCGAATGTACCGCCCCGATGCGCGCGCAGGCCAGCATCGCAACGACGGCCTCGGGCACCATGGGCATGTAGATGATGACGCGGTCGCCGGTGGTGACGCCCTGCGCCAGCAGCGCACCGGCGAGGCTGGCGGTGCGTGTCTGCAGATCGGCATAGCTGATGCGCGTCTGGCTTTGGGTCACAGGGCTGTCGTGGATGATGGCGAGCCTGTCGCCATGACCGGCTGCCACATGGCGGTCAACCGCGTTCCAGCAGGTGTTGACCAGTGCATCGGTGAACCATTCATAGAACGGGGCGCGGGTGGCGTTCAGTGCATGGGTGGGGCGCTTGACCCAGTCAATGGCGTCTGCGGCCTGTAGCCAGAACGCTTCCGGGTCCGCCTGCCAGGCGGCGTAGGTTGCTGCATAGGTCATTGATCGCGCCTTCTATCGCTGTGCGTGGTTTTGCGGAGTCTCTGGTCCGAAAGCAAGGGCGGGGTGGTGGGTGCGGGATTGGATCTTCGGACAGAGGCGACAGGGTTGGGCTTGCAGCCGCATGGGGAGGTGATCGTCAGGCCGACGATGATGACCAGTTGGAACCGCCCGCGGGCCTGATCCCATCGGACGTGCGGATGGTCCGGGCGCAGCTGGCCGGTCACATGCCGACAAGCGCATCTTTCATGGGTGAACCACAGGCGAAGATGCCAGCCTGACGCAGGGCCCCGCAGACGAGTGCGATGCACCGGCCAGGGCCGATCACCAGGCTGCTGAAGGTTGGCATGTCATCCGGTGGCATCGCCCGGCCTTAACTGTAATGCGCAACCGGCGTGCCTGCGATGGCCGCCACGTTCAGCAATCCGCGCGCGGTGATCGAGGGGTTCACGATGTGGGCCTTGTTCCCCATGCCCATCAGGATCGGGCCCACCTCCAGCCCCCCCGCCTTCATCTTGAGGATGTTGCGCACGCCGGATGCGGCATCGGTGGACGCGAAGACAAGCACGTTTGCCTCGCCCTGCAGGCGCGAGTTGGGGAAGATGCGGTCGCGCAGGGCCTGATCGAGGGCGGCGTCGACGTTCATTTCGCCCTCATAGCAGAAGTCGGGTTCGCGCGCATCCAGCAGCTCCAGCGCCGCACGCATGCGCTGGGCGTTGCCGGTATCCATGTTGCCGAACTGGCTTTGCGTGCAAAGTGCGATCTTGGGCGCAAGGCCGAAGCGGCGGACGTGGCGGGCGGCCCCGATCACCGCCTGCATGATCTGTTCAGGGCTGGGTTCGGCATTGATATGGGTGTCGGCGATAAACAGGGGGCCATCTTCCAGGATCATCATGCTGAGTGCCGCCTGCGGGTGCAGCCCGCCGCGTGCGAGGATCTGGCGGACATAGCCCAGGTGCCACAGGTACTGCCCGAACGTGCCGCAGACCATGCTGTCGGCCTCGTCCCGATGGACCATCACGGCGGCGATGGCGGTCGTGTTGGTGCGCATCACGGCGCGGGCGATGTCGGGTGTCACGCCGCGGCGCGCCATCAGTTCATGGTAAGTGCCCCAGTAATCACGATAGCGGGGATCGTTCTCGGGATTAACCAGATGGAAGTCGCGGCCCGGACGGATCGGCAGGCCCGCGCGTTCGCAGCGTGCCTCGACCACATCGGGGCGTCCGATCAGGATGGGGATGTCGGTCATCTCTTCAAGCATCGCGTTGGCGCAACGCAGTACACGTTCATCCTCGCCTTCGGCAAACACGATCCGGCGGCTGACGGTGCGGGCGACCTCGAACACCGGCCGCATCAGCAGAGCTGATTTGAAGACCGATCCGTCAAGTGTGGATTTGTAGGCGGCAAGGTCGGCAATCGGGCGCATGGCGACACCGGTTTCCATCGCGGCGCGGGCGACGGCAGATGCGACAACGCCCATCAGACGCGGATCGAAGGGTTTCGGGATCAGGTAATCGGCCCCGAATGACAGGGTTTCGCTGCGATAGGCGGCGGCGGCCTCGGCACTGGTCGTGGCGCGCGCAAGGGCGGCGATGCCGTCGATGCAGGCCAGTTCCATCGCGTCGTTGATGGTGGTGGCGCCCACATCCAACGCACCCCGGAAAATGAAGGGGAAGCACAGCACGTTATTGACCTGATTGGGATAATCGCTGCGTCCGGTGGCGATGATGGCATCGGGACTGGCGGCGCGGGCTGCTTCCGGCAGGATTTCGGGCGTGGGATTGGCCAAGGCAAAGATGATCGGGTGCCGGGCCATTCTGGCGACCATGTCAGGGGTCAGCACGCCGGGCCCGGACAGGCCGAGGAACAGGTCAGCCCCCGTGATGACATCGGCAAGGTCTGCCGGGGTTGTCCCTTGGGCGAAGGCCGCTTTCTGCGGTGTCATCTGCGCGGTGCGGTCGTGGTAAACCAGCC
>JAYSSN010000348.1:0-3185 GCA_043720555.1 Rhodobacterales bacterium
GCGGCGCGGATGGGGCCGGGCGATGCCATTCACGCGGGCTTTGCCGACCTTTACCTGCCGCAGGATCGGGTTGCTGCTGTCATCGCGGCCCTTTGCCAGACCGGCGATATTGCTGCACTGCTGCAGACCGCAAGGCCCGCGCCCGACAGCCCGCTTGCCGCCCTGCAGCCGCAGATTGACAGGCTGTTTGCCAGCGATGATCTGCCCGCGCTGCTGGCCACCTTACGCGACGCGGACGGTGATCTTGCCACGCGCGCCTTGCGCGCCATCACCCGCAATGCGCCGCTGTCCATGGCGTTAGCACTCGCCATGCTGGCCCGCCTGCGCGCACCCGGCACCACGATCGGCGCGGCATTGGAACTCGAATACCGCGTGTCGCACCGCATCATGGAGCACGGCGATTTTCTGGAAGGCATCCGTGCCGCCATCATCGACAAAGACCGCAACCCGCGCTGGAAACACGACCTTGACCATGTGCCGCAACAGGCCGTGGCACAGATGCTGGCGCCGCTGGGACCTGCAACGCTTACGCTTGAAAAGGACTGAACCCATGCACATCGCATTCATCGGACTGGGCAATATGGGCGCACCCATGGCGCTGAACCTGCTGCGGGCGGGGTACGAGGTCAAGGGATACGACCCCGTCGCCCCCTGCCCCGAAGGTGTAGAGCCCGCCGACAGCGCGGGCGAGGCCGCGACGGATGCCGAGGTGGTCATCACCATGCTGCCGAATGGGGGCGCCTTGCGCGCCGTGGCCGCCCAGATCCGGTCGGTGACGGCACGGGGGGCGATCCATATCGACTGTTCGACCGTCGATGTCGACAGCGCCAAGGCCATTGCCGAGCTTGGCCGGGTGACCGGGTTGCTGACCGTCGACGCACCGGTGTCGGGCGGGATCAAGGGGGCGGCGGAGGCGACGCTGACATTCATGGTCGGTGGCACGGCTGCGGCCTATGCCGCAGCCGTGCCGTATCTTGAGGCGATGGGGAAAAAAGCCGTGCACTGCGGCGATGCAGGTGCAGGGCAGGCCGCGAAAATCTGCAACAACATGATCCTTGGCGTGACGATGATTGCGACCTGCGAGGCCTTTGCGCTGGCGGACAAGCTGGGGCTGGACCGGCAGAAGATGTTCGATGTGGTGTCCACGTCATCCGGGTATAGCTGGACGATGAACGCCTATTGCCCCGCCCCCGGCGTCGGCCCGCAAAGCCCCGCCGACAACGGGTACAAGCCCGGCTTCGCGGCGGAACTGATGCTCAAGGACCTGCGCCTGTCGCAACAGGCCGCCGCGGGGTTGGATGCCGACACGCCCATGGGCCAGTTGGCCGCAGCCTTGTATGAACAATTTGTCGAACACGAAGGCGGCAAGGGCATGGATTTCAGCGCCATGCTGCCGCGTTTTGAAGCGCGGGGCCGGGCATGACCGGCCTTGTCACCGTCACGCATGAAGGCCGCGTGGCGCTGTTGCGCCTGAACCGGCCGGAGCAGTTGAACGCCATCAACGCGGCCCTTACGGCGGAATTGATTGGCATTGTGCGTGCCCTTGATGCCGATACATCTGTAGGCTGCATGGTCATCACCGGGTCCGTGCGCGCCTTTGCCGCCGGGGCGGATATTGGCGAGATGGTGAACATGACCGCGGAGCAGATGTCGGCGCAGGATTACTTTGGCGAATGGGCGCAGTTTGCCGCCGCGCGCACGCCCAAGATCGCCGCCGTGCAGGGCTATGCGCTTGGCGGCGGGTGCGAGGTGATGATGATGTGCGATTTCGCCATCGCGGGGGAGGGGGCGAAGTTCGGCCAGCCCGAAATCAAGCTCGGCGTGGTGGCCGGGATGGGCGGCACGCAGCGGATGACCAAGCTGATCGGCCGCGCGCGGGCGATGGATATGCACCTGACCGGGCGGATGATGGATGCGGCCGAGGCACTGTCATCCGGCCTTATTGCGCGAGTGGTGCCCGATGCCGATGTGGTGGATGCGGCGATGGAGGCGGCGGCGCAGATCGCGGGCTATTCCCGGGCGGCCACACGGCTGGCGCGAGAGGCTGTGATGCGGGCCGAAGAGACCAGTCTGACCGAAGGCCTGCTGTACGAACGGCGCATGTTCCACCAGTTGTTCGGCACCAGGGACCAACGGGAAGGCATGACTGCGTTTCTGGAAAAACGGGCGTCCAAATTTAGCTGAACCACGACGGTTCTGTCGCGGAGTCTCGGGTTAGAGAAGATAGCCTGCGGTTCGCAGATGACTATGCCGCAAGCGCCTCGAAGGTCTGGAAGGCAGTGAGGCCGTTTGTCGTGATCTGACCTGGACGGATCATGTGCACTGTCGTTATCCCGGCGATGGTCGCGGCGGCGGAATGAAATGCCTTGAAGCCCATCATAGGTGTCGCGCTGCCTTTAATGTGAGATTGTGTCTTTAAATGCGTGTTTCTTGCCCTTAAGGCGCGATGGGTTTAGACGGAACCGTATCCTGCGTTTCGGATGTAGTTTTCGCATACTTGCGGGGTGAATTGGTTGAGGAGTGAGCCGATCCTTCGCCAGACGGCTTCCTTGGTGCGTTCGGCCGCCTTGCGCAGCAGGTGCTTGAGCTTGGCGATGACCTGTTCGATCGGGTTGAGGTCGGGCGAGTAGGCGGGAAGGTAGAACAGCTTCGCGCCGACGGCCCGGATTGCCTGGCGTATGGCGGGGGCTTTGCGGCTGTCGAGGTTGTCCATCACGACGATGTCGTCCGGCCGCAGTTCGGGGACCAGGACCTGCTCGACCTAGGTGCGGAAGCTCTCGCCGTTGATTGGCCCGTCGATGACCCAGGGCGCGATGATCCCGTCATGGCGCAGGGCGGCAACGAAGGTCATGGTGTTCCAGTGCCCGAAGGGAGCGCGGCCGATCAGGCGCTGGCCTCGCGCCGCCCAGCCGCGTAAGGGGGCCATGTTGGTCTTGGCCCAGGTTTCGTCGATGAACACCAGCCGCCTCGGATCGATGCTGTGCTGACGCGCCTTCCAGCGGGCGCGCTTGCGGCAACGTCCGGTCGCTCCTGCTCACTGGCGAGCGCGGTTTTTTTTGAAGCTGAAGCCCTCGGCATGAGCGAAGGCCGTAAGCGATGGGGTGGACGCCCCCCGACGGCATCAATGTGCCAAGGTTGCGGTGTTGAAACCCGCAACGAAGGAGGCGTCCATGGAAAAGACTATC
>JAYSSN010000349.1:0-3175 GCA_043720555.1 Rhodobacterales bacterium
CATCCCCCCTATACGACGCCATCCAGCGATTCCGGGCATCCGGATTCGCCGGTTTGTCATTGATCCATCAGGTCCACGGTGACCCTCACGCAGGGGCCGTCTGGTGATTGTGAAAAGGAAACGGCGCATGAACGCCACGGAACTGAAGACGAAAACGCCGGACCAGCTGCGCGACAGCCTGGTTCAGCTCAAGAAGGAAGCGTTCAACCTGCGCTTCCAGCAGGCCACCAGCCAGCTTGAAAACACCGCCCGTATGCGTGCCGTCCGTCGTGACGTGGCGCGTATCAAGACGGTATTGAACCAGAAAGCCGCCGAAGCGGCGGCGAACTGAGGAGTAGACCCATGCCAAAACGTATCCTGCAGGGTGTCGTGACCTCGGACAAGAACGAACAGACCATCACGGTTCTGGTCGAGCGCCGCTTCAAGCACCCGCTGCTGCAGAAAACCGTCCGCAAGTCCAAGAAGTACCGGGCCCACGACGCAGAGAACAAGTTCAAGACCGGCGACACCGTCCGCATCGAGGAATGTGCACCGATCTCGAAATCCAAACGCTGGACGGTGGTTACTGAAGCTTCGGCTTAAGCCCCCTTTCGGCTCCATCGAAACCCTGGGGAATGATCCCCAAAGGTCGGGAGAAACCAAATGATCCAGATGCAGACCAATCTGGATGTTGCTGATAACTCAGGCGCTCGCCGGGTTCAGTGCATCAAGGTTCTGGGTGGCTCGCATCGCCGCTATGCATCCGTGGGCGACATCATCGTGGTGTCGGTCAAGGAAGCCATTCCCAAAGGCCGTGTGAAAAAGGGCGACGTCCGCAAGGCCGTTGTCGTGCGCACCGCCAAGGAAGTTCGCCGTGAAGACGGCACCACGATCCGTTTTGACCGCAACGCAGCCGTCATCCTGAACAACCAGGGTGAACCGGTGGGCACGCGCATCTTCGGGCCGGTGGTGCGCGAATTGCGCGCCAAGAACTTCATGAAAATCATCTCGCTGGCTCCGGAGGTGCTCTGATGGCTGCGAAGCTCAAGAAGGGTGACACGGTCATCGTGCTCACCGGCAAGGACAAGGGCAAGAAGGGCGAGATTTCGTCCGTGAACCCGACTGCCAACAAGGCCGTGGTTGACGGCGCGAACATCGCGATCCGCCACACCAAGCAATCGGCAGGATCGCAGGGCGGCCGCATCCCGAAAGCGATGCCGATCGATCTGTCGAACCTTGCCATCGTGGACAAGAACGGCAAAGCGACCCGCGTCGGCTTCCGCATGGAAGGCGACAAGAAGGTTCGTTTCGCCAAGACCACCGGGGAGGTGATCTGATGCTCGACCAATCCACCTACACCCCGCGCCTGAAGGCCGACTACAAGGATCGTATTCGCGCGGCCCTGATGGAAGAGTTCGGCTACAAGAACGAAATGCAATTGCCCCGTCTGGCAAAGATCGTTCTGAACATGGGCGTTGGCGAAGCTGTGAAAGACACCAAAAAGGTGAAAACCGCAGCCGAACAGCTGACGCTGATTGCGGGCCAGAAGGCCGTCATCACCCATGCGAAGAAGTCGATCGCAGGCTTCCGCGTTCGGGAAGAAATGCCGCTGGGCTGCAAGGTCACGCTGCGTGGTGACCGGATGTACGAATTCTTTGACCGTCTGATCACCATCGCACTGCCCCGCGTCCGCGACTTTCGCGGCGTGAAGGCAACCTCGTTCGATGGCCGTGGCAACTATGCCATGGGTCTGAAGGAACAGATCGTCTTCCCGGAAATCGAGTTCGACAAGGTCGACGACGTGCTGGGCATGGACATCATCATCTGCACGACCGCGAAGACCGACGCGGAAGCGAAGGCACTGTTGAAACACTTCAACATGCCGTTCACGGCGTAAGCGGGAGGACCAGAGATATGGCAAAGAAATCCATGGTGAACCGCGAAGTGAAGCGCGCCAAGCTTGTGAAGCAGCATGCTTCCAAGCGCGCGACACTGAAGGCGGCGATCAGCGACCAGACCAAACCGATGGAAGAACGCTTCAAGGCGACCATCAAACTGGCTGCACTGCCCCGCAACTCCTCGGCCACGCGGCTGCACAACCGGTGCCAGCTGACGGGCCGCCCCCATGCTTACTACCGTAAGCTGAAACTCTCGCGCATCATGCTGCGTGATCTGGCCTCGTTCGGTCAGATCCCCGGCATGGTCAAGTCGAGCTGGTAAGGAGATCGACCGATGATGATGAACGATCCTATCGGCGATATGCTGACGCGCATCCGCAATGCGCAGATGCGTGGCAAGTCGACCGTGAAAACCCCGGCGTCAAAGCTGCGGGCATGGGTGCTGGATGTGCTGGCCTCGGAAGGCTACATCCGTGGCTATGAAAGCGCCAAGACCGACAACGGTCAGGGCGAAATCGTGATCAGCCTCAAGTACTTTGAAGGTGCCCCTGTGATCCGCGAACTGAAGCGCGTGTCAAAGCCGGGTCGCCGGGTGTACATGAGCGTCAAGGAAATCCCGACGGTCCGCAATGGCCTGGGTGTTTCTATCGTATCGACCCCGAAAGGTGTCATGTCCGATGCAGCAGCACGGTCCGCCAACGTTGGCGGCGAAGTGCTCTGCACCGTGTTCTAAGGGAGGGTGGTATGTCGAGAATTGGCAAGAAACCCGTGACCCTGACCAAAGGTTGCTCTGCGTCCATCTCGGGCCAGACGATCGAGGTGAAGGGCCCCAAGGGAACCCGCAGCTTTACCGCGACGGATGACGTGACGCTGACCATCGATGGCGAAACCGTAAAGGTGACCCCGCGCGGGACATCCAAGCGTGCGCGCCAGCAGTGGGGCATGGCCCGGTCGATGGTGGATAACCTGGTGACGGGTGTGACCACCGGCTTCCGCAAGGAACTGGAAATCCAGGGTGTGGGTTACCGCGCCGCGATGGCCGGCTCCAACCTGAAGCTGTCGCTTGGCTATAGCCACGAAGTGAACTTTCAGGTGCCGGCCGGTGTGACCGTGTCGTCGCCCAAGCAAACCGAAATCATTGTGGAAGGCATTGACCAGCAGCTTGTTGGTCAGGTCGCCGCGAACATCCGCGAGTGGAAAAAGCCCGAGCCCTACAAGGGCAAAGGCATCCGCTATAAGGGTGAATTCGTGTTCCGCAAAGAAGGCAAGAAGAAGTAAGGGGCGCAACATGGCGAACA
>JAYSSN010000350.1:0-8166 GCA_043720555.1 Rhodobacterales bacterium
CCGCAGGTGCGGAACATCCTCCATCCCGATCCCGCAAGAGGTCACAATCGCAAACGGGGACAGAGAATATCCTTATAAATTTCTGATATTACGCATAAATCCATAAATTCCCGGCTGAACACTCACTCAAGCCAGCACCGGAAACCAATCCTCCCGCAGCCGCTCTCCCGCCTGCATCCCGTGCCCCGGATAGGGTGGCGAAGTTGGCCCCGGTCGCTCGACCACCCGTGCATCCTCCCCGACCAGCCGCAGCGAAAACGCCCGCCTGCGCGCATCGGACGTGTTCCCCCGCGCCCCGTGCAGCGTGCGATAGTGAAACGCCACCGCATCCCCCGGCTCCATCGCCCATTCCAGCACCGGCATCCCTTCCGCATCGGGATCAGGCACGGCCATGTATTTGTCCGGGTCCGGGTAGAACGCCGTCTCGGACAACCACCGCGTCGGCAGCACCTCGCGCGGCCAGCGGTGGCTGCCCGCCACACAGCGCAACGAAGCCGCGCGCACCGGGTCCATCGGTGACCAGAAGCTGACCGTCTGCTGCCCCTCGACAAAGTAATACGGCCCGTCCTGATGCCAAGGCGTCGCGCGACTGGTCCCCGGCTCCTTCACCAGCACATGGTCATGGAACAGCTGGACACGGCTACTGCCCATCAGCGCGCCCGCCACCGCCGCCACCTGGCTTTCGCGGATCACCTGTTCAAACTCGGGTATGCGCGTCCAGTTGCAGTAATCATCGAAAAACCGCCCCGAATCCCCCGGCCTGTTATTCTCGGCAGCATAAGGTCCCGGATCCGCCATGTTGCGCGCGATCCCCGTCCGGATCACATCGACCCAGTCAGCCCACAGCCCCTTGACCAGCACAGCGCCATCCCGCCGGTAGGCTGCTGCCATCTCATCGGTCACCATGCCACCACTCCCCTTGCCAAGCGCCATCTTGCCCGCAACAGTGCCGCAAACAAGGGGGAACGGGATGGGCGGACATGGCTATGAAACCGGGCGGCTGAACCTGCCCTTCGTCGGCATCGCCACCTTTGGCAAACGCCCTTATGTCGGCGACTGGTCCACCATCAACGCCGACGCCGCCATCATGGGTGCGCCGTTCGACTTTGGCACCCAGTTCCGCGCCGGTGCCCGCTTTGGCCCGCGCGCGGTGCGCGAGGCCTCGACCCTGTTCAGCTTCGGCCATGCAGGGGCCTATGACCACGAGGATGACGCGGTCTATCTTGGCCCAGATGTCACCATCGTCGACATCGGTGATGCCGATATCATCCACACTGACACCGAAACCAGCCATGCCAACATCGAAACCGGGGTGCGCGCCATGCTGGATGCCGCTGCCCTGCCCGTGGTCATCGGCGGCGATCATTCCATCAACATCCCCTGCATCCGCGCCTTCGCCGGCCGCGGCCCGATCCACATCCTGCAGATCGACGCGCATCTGGATTTCGTCGATACCCGCCACGGTGTGCGCCACGGCCACGGCAACCCCATGCGCCGCGCCGCCGAACAGCCCCATGTGACCGGCATCACCGCCCTTGGCATCCGCAACGTCAGCTCCACCGCCAAAGACGGCTATGATGCGGCCCGCGCCATGGGCGACGATATCCTGTCCGTCCGCCAGGTCCGCAAGCTGGGGGTGGATGGCGTTCTGGCCCGTATCCCGAAAGGCGCGCGCCTGTATATCACCATCGACATCGACGGGTTCTGCCCGTCAATCGCACCGGGCACTGGCACGCCCAGCCACGGCGGATTTTTATACTATGAAGTGCTGGAAATCCTGCAAGGTGTGGCCAAAGCACATGACGTGATCGGTCTCGACCTGGTCGAGGTGGCCCCCGACTATGACCGCGATGGCACCACGGCCATTCTCGCCGCCCAGGTGCTGCTTAACGTCCTTGGCTTCATCTTCCACGCAAGGGGGCTGCGCTGAGCTCAGCCCTTGTCCTTGACCTTGTCCTGTGACGCTGAAATCCGCGAGGCCGAGGAACTGGCCACCACAACCGCCGGCTTGGTCTTGTCTTTCTTCGGTTTCTTGACTTCTTTGTTGGATCGCATCTGACCTTTGGCCATGGCAGAATTCCTTTCCGGCTGGTGTCGTCCCGGACCTGCTGCCAGGTCCGCCAAGGGGCGTGCCGGGATGCGGGGGCCAAGTATCAGCCCCCCCACGCCTGTCCTTGCCCTCGGAATGATCCGGGCGACCGGGGCTGTCAACACCGATCAGCGATAAAGCAGCGATTTCCCGTCGGCGAACATGTGCACCTTGCCGGGGTCTGCCGTCAGCTTCACGACCTTGCGACGCAGATCGGCATGAATACCCGGCAGCTTGGCCACCACCTGCGCGCCATCCCCCTGGCGCTTGAAATACAGCAGCGTCACCTCGCCCAGCGCTTCGGTAATTTCCACCTCGCCGGTGAACAACGATTCACCGTCCGTCGCGATCATGTCTTCGGGTCGCACCCCGATTTTAACCTTCAGCCCCTTGTCGGCGGCATTTGTCGGCACGGTCGACCGCGCAATCCCGCCGTTGGCCAGCGCAACGGTCGTGACGGCCCCGGTGTCCGACACCTCACCCGCCAGCAAATTCATCGCAGGCGACCCGATGAACTGGGCCACGAATTCATTTTCAGGCCGCTCGTACAGATCCAGCGGCGCGCCGACCTGACTGATCCCGCCACCCGCCAGCACCACGATGCGGGTGGCCAGCGTCATCGCTTCGACCTGATCGTGGGTCACATAGATCATCGTCGAATTCGGCATCGCCTCTTTCAGCTGGGCAATTTCGATGCGCGTGGCGACGCGCAAGGCGGCATCCAGGTTCGACAGGGGTTCGTCAAACAGATACACCTTTGGGTCGCGCACGATCGACCGCCCGATGGCAACCCGCTGGCGTTGTCCACCCGACAAGGCCTTTGGCAACCGGTCGAGGTACGGCGTCAGTTGCAGGATGCGGGCGGCCTTGTCGACGGCAGCCTTGATTTCACCGGGCGGTTTCTTGGCAATTTTCAGCGCGAACGACATGTTGTCGCGCACCGTCATGTGCGGGTAAAGGGCATAGGACTGGAACACCATGGCGATGCCGCGCTGCGCGGGCGGCACATCGTTCATCCGCACGCCATCAATCTGAAAATCACCCCCCGTGATCCGCTCAAGTCCGGCGATCATCCGCAGCAGCGTGGATTTTCCGCAACCGGACGGACCGACAAAAACGATCAGCTCGCCCGTTTTGATGTCGAGGTTGATGTCTTTCAACACCTTGACCTCGCCATAGGCTTTCTCGACATGTTTCAGCAGAAGATCGGCCATAATTCTCTCTCCCTTATTCTTTTTTTGCCACGCAAACGCCCCACGGTGGCAGCATCACCGCGCCGCCCACCGGGGCAATGCCGCCCAGGTCCGCCCCAAGGGGTGCCCAATTGCCGTCCGGCAGGCGCAACGATGCCGCATCACCTGAAAGATTGAACGCGCAGAAAATTGTGGTGTCGCCGCGGCGGACAAAGCAGGCCACCTCGCCTTGCGCGGCCAGCACCTGCATCCCGCCGGTGACCAGTGTCGGCTGCGCCCGCCGGAACGCAAGCGCTGCGCGATAGTGGCTCAGCATCGATGCAGGATCGCCGTCTTGGGCGGCCACCGACCGCGCCAGATGCGGCGCAACCACGGGTAACCACGGCTTGACGGCTGAAAAACCTGCGTTCTCATTGTCAGTCACCCACGGCATCGGTGTGCGGCACCCGTCGCGGCCCTTGAACTCTGGCCAGAATTCGATGCCGTACGGGTCCTGCAGATCTTCAAACGCGATGTCCGCCTCGGGCAGCCCCAATTCCTCGCCCTGGTACAGGCAGACCGAACCGCGCAGGCACATCAGCATCGTCAGATAGGCCCGCGCCGCCGCGTCAGACAGGTTCCAGCGCGTGACATGACGCACCACATCGTGGTTGGAATAAGCCCAGCAGGGCCAGGCATCCGGTGCCACTGCGTTCATTCGCGCGAATGTGTCCACCAGTGCCGCCGCCGTCAGCCGTGCGGGTTGCAACATTTCAAACGGATAGCACATCTGCACCTTGTCGCCACCGCTGGTATATTCGGCCATGATCTCCAGCCCGCGCTGGGCGTCGCCCACCTCACCCACCGCAGCGGCGTTGTAAGGGTTCAGGACGGCCCGGAACTTGCGCAGAAATTCAAGGTTTTCCGGCTGGTTCTTATCAAACAGATGCAGCTGGTGGTTATAGGGGTTCACGCTCGGCGCGATGGAGTTGTTGCGCAGCGTCTTGGGCAGGGGCGGGTTGTCGCGCAGATACTTGTCCGCGATGTAGAAGTTGATGGTATCCAGCCGGAACCCGTCCACCCCCCGCTTCAGCCAGAAGCGCGCGACATCCAGCAGCGCCTCTTGCACGGCATCACAGTGAAAATTCAGGTCTGGCTGACTGGTCAGGAAGTTGTGCAGATAATACTGTTCGCGCCGCCCATCCCACTGCCAGGCCGACCCGCCAAAGATCGACAGCCAGTTGTTCGGCGGCGTGCCATCGCCCTTGGGTTCTGCCCAGACGTACCAGTCTGCTTTGGGATTGCTGCGGTCCTTGCGGCTTTGCTTGAACCACGGATGGGCGTCTGCGGTGTGTGACAGCACCAGATCGATCATCACCCGCAGTCCCAGATCGTGCGCCGTCCGGACCACGCGATCGAAATCGGCCAGCGTGCCGAACATCGGATCAACATCGCAATAGTCGCTGACGTCATAGCCGAAGTCCTTCATGGGCGAGGTGAAGAACGGGCTGATCCAGATCGCATCCGCGCCCAGCGACGCGATATGCGCCAGACGCTGGACGATGCCGCCCAGATCGCCGATCCCGTCGTCATTGCTGTCCTGATAGCTGCGCGGGTAGATCTGATAGATCACCGCACCGCGCCACCAGTCGGCATCCGCCGCAAGGATGTTTCCGGTCACTGTTGCCATCTCCGTCACTTACTTCACCGACCCCGACAACAAACCGCGCACCAGATACCGCTGCATCGCAAAGAACACGGCCAGCGGCACCGCGATGCTGATGAAGGCGGATGTCGCCAGCAATTCCCAGTCCCCGCCGCGCGAGCCCATCAATTCCTTCAGCTGCCCGGTCATCACCAGCTGATCCTCGGTCGACCCCAGGAACACAAGCGCAACCAGCAGGTCATTCCACGTCCACAGGAACTGAAAGATCGCGAACGATGCGAGAGCGGGGAATGACAAGGGCAGGATGATCTTCAGGAAGATCTGAAAATCGGTCGCCCCGTCTACCCTGGCACTTTCGATGATATCGCGTGGCAACCCCGCCATGTAGTTGCGCAACAGGTAAATCGCCAATGGCAGGCCAAAGGCCGAGTGGGCAAGCCATATCCCGAGATAGGATTTTCCGATTCCCGCCGCGAGGTGCATCTTCAACAACGGGATCAGTGCCAGTTGCAACGGCACGACCAGCAGACCGACGACGGCGGCCAACAGCAGAGCGCGTCCCGGAAACTCCATCCACGCCAGCGCATAAGCGGCAAACGCCGCGATCAGGATCGGGATGATTGTCGCCGGGATGCTGACCGTCATGGTGTTGAAGAAACCGCGCGCCAGACCCTCGCCCGACAGAACGTTGGTGTAGTTCTCGGTGGTAAAACTTGGTGGCTGCCTGGTTGACACAAAGAACCGCTCGCCCCGCGTGCCTTCAAACGCTGTGGCGGAGGTGAGACGATAGGTGCCATCGGCGTTGACCGTCAGATCATAGCCTTCCGATGTCTTGGTGGTGTCGCCGACCTTCACCGCATTTGGCTCTTTCGAGGTGATGCCAAAGCCTGCGATGGTGCCGGCCTGTCCTTCGTCAAACGCATTGCCGACAATCACGAACAGCCCGTCTTCCTGCACCGCCGTATCAGGTGCCGCGGTGCGGACCTGCACTGCGGATTCCTGCGGGAACATCGACTCCCACCACCCCGATGTGATGATCTGATCGCGTTCGCGGAAGGACGACACCAACAGCCCGAACGTCGGGATGGTCCACAGCAGCACCAGTAGCAACGCCGCGATGTTCACAGCCCAGGTCAGGCTGGATTTCTGGCCGACGATGTTGTCCATCAGCGCATCTCCTTGCGCGCGTTGCGGATGTTCCAGATCATGATCGGCGTCACCAGAAGCATGATCACGATGGCAATCGCCGATGCGCGGCCCGAGTCCTGCCCGCGCACCAGCCAGTCGAACATGTAGTTGCCCAAAACCTGCGTGCCCCATTGCCCGTTGGTCATGGTCAGCACGATATCAAACACCTTCAGCACTGTGATGGTGATGGTGGTCCACACCACCAGAATCGTGCCCCAGATCTGCGGCACCTTGATCTTGAAGAAAATCTGCATGGGCGATGCCCCATCAAGAATCGCCGCCTCGACGGTTTCTTCGGGAATACCACGCAGCGCCCCTGACAAGATCACCATGGCAAAACCGGTCTGAATCCAGATCAGCACGACCATCAACAGAAACGAATTGACGATTTCCGAGGTCAGCCAGGTTTGCGGTGTGCCACCAAACGCCTCGTAGATCGCATTCAGCAGACCGATCTGGCTGGTGCCTTCCGGGCGGAAATCATAGACGAACTTCCAGATCACCGAAGCACCGACAAACGAAATCGCCATCGGCATGAAGATCATCGCCTTGGCAAAGTTGCCCCAGCGGATGCGGTCGGTCACAGCCGCCGCCAGCAGCCCGAACAACGTGGAAAACGCCGGCACCACGATCAGCCAAAGAATATTGTTGCGCATCGATTCCTGAAACTTCTGATCGCCGAGCATCCAGGTGTAATTGGCCGCGCCGACGAACCTGGCGCCGTCCTTGTCCATGAACGACAGATAGATCGACCAGAACAGCGGGTAGATCAGGTACAGGGTCAAAAGGATCATCGCAGGCAGCATGAACAGCCACGGGCGGATCGCATTTGCCTTGGTGATGTTTTCCGATATCCGCGCGCCGCTGGCGGGATAGAGCCGGTCAAGAATGATGTTCGACACAAAGTAATACAAAAGACACCCGCCCACACCGATGAAGATTGTGCTTGCGGCGCTGAAAAACTGTCCCACGATGGTCCCCTCCCTGAGCGTTCGGCGCGGATGCCGCGCAATGCCCGGTTGATCCGGATCGTATCAGTCAGCCTGAAGAATTCGTCCGCCGGGATCAAGCCCGGCGGACGATGTGGCGCAATTTACTTCAGCGAGTCCCAGGTGCCCTGGATGCTGTCGGCAACTTCCTGTGCGGACTTGCCGCCGGTGTAGTCGACCATGCCCGTCCAGAACACGCCTGCACCAATGCCGCCCGGCATCAGATCGGAACCGTCAAACCGGAAGGTCGTGGCGTTCAGCAGGATTTCGCCCATCTTTTTCAGGGTGGAGTCGCCATAAAGGTCGGTATTCACGCCCTTGTGCGGGGTCAGGAATCCGGTCTGCGCCATCCACACTTCATGTGCGATCGGGGTGGTGAGGAAGTCGATAAACGCACGACCCGTTTCCGATTCCTTCATCAGGCCCATGACTGTGCCTGCACCCAGAACCGGCTTGCCGAGGTCTTTTCCGGCATAGGACGGGAAGTAGAAGAAGTCGGCATCTTCACCGATAACCGTGCCTTCAGGGAAGAACGACGGGATGAACGACGCCTGACGGTGCATGTAGCACTGGGGCGGCGAGGTGAACAGACCCTTCGGGCTGTCGCGGAAGTCGGTCGAGGCCACGGCCCCGGCGCCACCGGCAACATAGGCGTCATTCTTGGCGAACGCGCCGTATTCGTCGATTGCGGCCACCACGATCGGGTCATTGAACGGCAGTTCGTTCGACACCCACTTGTCGTAGTTTTCCGGCGTGGTCGTGCGCAGCATCATGTCTTCGACCCAGTCGGTCGCAGGCCAGCCGGTTGCACCGCCCGAACCCAGACCAATGCACCAGGGCACACCACCATCGGCCACGATCTGATCGGTCAGCGCCTTCAGGTCTTCCATCGATTCCGGCACGGCATAGCCTGCGTCCTCGAAGTTTTCAGGCGAGTACCACACCAGCGACTTCACATCGACCTTGTAGAAAAAGCCGTAAAGCGCTGCGGCGCCGTCAGCACCGGTGAAGGTTGCAAGATCAACCCACGACTGGCCCGCGGCGTAGTTTTCCTTGGTCCAG
>JAYSSN010000351.1:0-3146 GCA_043720555.1 Rhodobacterales bacterium
GACGCGCCCATGGCGAACGTATCGTTCAGACGGTAGCTGCCGCTGAGACCAAAAACCGTCGCGTCAACGCCCGCATCCTCTGCCATTCCGAAATAGCCCTCCACATCGCCTTGGGCAAATTCGGTTCCGACTTCCCCGCCGTAAAACATACTGTTTTCTGATGCAAACTCTTCGCTGCCAACGAAGATGCCTGCCGAGGTCGCTTCGTCAAAATGATATATGCCGTGAACCGCAACAGCCGTTGCGCTTTCGTTTGCCAGGTTAAAGCTGCTCACACCTGCATCAATCTGTACGCCGAAGCTCTTGCTGAACCCAAGTCCGACCGAGCCCTCAAGGCTGCTGCGCGCCACGTCGGTGTCGTCGATGAACGCCGAATGACCGATGCTCACTTCACCACCGGTGACTTCAAATGCGGCGGCATACGACGCAAACATACAGAAACCGCAAACAAAACTGATCGTATTTTTGATAGACATAGGACTGCTCCATATTTTTTTCTTTTGAGATGCTTGTAGCATACGCCTTTCGGATATCCAGCAGATCGTTAGGGCTCAGATGCTTTATGGTGCGCAAAAACAACAATCAAAACGTTGGCTTCTTCTCGCCGAACTCCATCGCGATGGTGATCGTCGCTTCATTGCCCACGCCATAATCCGTGTCCGGCGCAGGCACGCCGTAACCCGTCCCGAACTCTGCCCGCAAGATCTGCCCGGTCGCCGATTTCGCCGGCAAGCCCGCTGCCATCATCGCGGCACCCAGGTCCCGCCACCCCGGCCCGCCGATCATCGCTTTCCGGCGTGAAGCGGGGGTGGCTATGTCGGGTATGACGGGGCGACCGGGGCCAACTGCGTCGCCAACGACAATTCGGTCTACCCGGAACAGGCGGCGGCCCACCTGCAACATGACGGCTGCGTGCAAGGTAATCTTGCGGCCGGACATATGGTCACGGGCGGCAAGGCACTGGTGCGCGAAACCCGTCGTGTGGTGCGGGCATTCCGCGGCGGGGCGCATATCTTCGACCTTGGGCATGGGATCACGCCGGTTGCAAATCCCGACAATGTGATGCTGATGATCGAGACAGTCAGGGGCGGCCAGTAACGCTTCACGTTTTCCACACCACCCAGAGTGCCACCCCGACGAGCAGCAGCGCCAGCGCGCGGCGGACTCGGATGGCGCGTTCCTTGAACATCAGCCAGTCGCGCGCGGCCCCGGCAGCCGCCACGATCCCCGCATGGATCAGCGTCGCCACGACCACATAGATGGCGGTCAGCACCAGCACATCGGGCAGTGCGGCAGGGGCGGGCGCAAAGCCGGGCAGCACGGTGATATAGAAAAGGAACGCTTTTGGGTTCAGCAGGTTGGTGAGCAGCCCGCGCTGAAAGTATGTGCCCAACGATGCCCCAAGGCCTGCCTGTTCGGGTGGGTCATCCGCATCGCGCCAGCCATCCCACGCCAGCCAAAGAAGGTATGCAATCCCCGCCCAGCGCAGCACCTGATAGGCCACAGGCGAGCCCGCCATGACCGCCGCGAGGCCAAAGGCCGCAGCCGTGCCCACAATTGCAAGGCCCAGGGCGACACCCGCTACGGCGGCAAATCCGGCGCGCCTCCCGGCGCTGGCGGCAACTATTGCGAGCCAGACCATGTTCGGCCCCGGCGTCAGCTCGATGGCGATCGCGGTCAGCGCGAAGGCGGCGAGGATGGTCAGGTCCACTTGGCAATCGGCGGCAGGCTCATCAGCACCGCGTTCGCGTCATGCCCCGTTTCCAGCCCGAACTTGGTGCCACGGTCATAGACGAGATTGTATTCGGCATAAAGCCCGCGATGGATCAGCTGGGTTTCGCGGTCCGCTTCGGTGAAGGGCGTAGCGGTGCGGCGTTCGACAAGCGGCTGAAAGGCGGGCAGGAAGGCCGCACCCACATTCTGCGTGAAAGCAAAATCCGCCTCCCAGTCGCCGCTGTGCAGATCGTCGAAGAAGATGCCACCCACGCCACGCGCCCGGCCGCGGTGCGGGATGAAAAAGTACTCATCCGCCCAGGCCTTGAATTTCGCATAATACTCAGGCGAATGCGCATCACACGCGCCCTGCATCGCGGCGTGAAAATGCGCCGTATCCTCGGGGTATTCGATGCAGGGGTTCAAATCCGACCCGCCGCCGAACCATGCCGCCCCCAGCGTCCAGAACATCCGCGTGTTCATGTGCACGGCAGGCGCGTGGGGATTGACCATATGCGCGACAAGGCTGATGCCCGAGGCCCAGAAGCGCGGGTCGCTGTCCATCCCCGGTACACCCCGCGCCGCCATCGCCGTTTGCGCGCGGGGGGCGAGTTCACCGTGGACTTCGCTGAAATTGACGCCGACCTTTTCAAACACGCGACCGCCACGCAGCACGCTCATGATGCCGCCACCGCCGCCATCGCGGCTGGTGGGCGTTACCGCAAACCGGCCGGGGGTGCCGGTGCCGTGGGCATCTTCCAGCCCTTCAAACGCTGCCACGATGCGGTCGCGCAGGGTGCGGAACCATGTCGCCGCGCGCAGCTTGCGGCTGTCGAATTGATCGGTCATGTCAGCAGCCCCGAAGTTCTTCCACTTTTGATCTAGCACCCGATCCGCATCCCGCCAACATGGCATTTGGCATCAGCCGTGCGGCAGGTTAGGCTGGACCGGCACCCTCACAGAGTGACCCCGATGCGCCATACCCCGCCGCTTGCCCTGTCCCTGATGCTTGCCGCCTGCGGCACTCCGCAAGAGCAATGCATCAACCGCGAAACCCGCGATCTGCGGGTGATCGACCGCCTGATCGTGGACACTCGCGGCAACCTGACACGCGGCTATGGCTATGAAGAGGTGACGGTTTACAGCCCGGAATGGGTCGACTGCACGCCCGATGTGATCGTGCCCGAAGGCCAGCCCGTGCCCGAAGTTGACCGCAAGCTGTGTCTGGAGGAGGTGCCCGAAACGGTGCGCCGCCCGGTGGCAATCGATCTGGCGGCGGAGCAGCGCAAGCTGGACGGCCTCGCGCAGAAACGCCGTGAGCTGCTGGCGCGGGCAGATCGCGCGATTGCCGCCTGCAAGGTGGCGTACCCCGAGGCGTAACGCGCCTGACGGGCGGTCCTTCGCGGCAGAGATCGAGACATGGATGAAGGGGT
>JAYSSN010000352.1:0-3142 GCA_043720555.1 Rhodobacterales bacterium
GTGCCATCGCGCCGCAGGTCTTCGGGCGACAGGTCGTCGGCCAGGATCAGCTTCAGCCAATCCAGCACCTCGGACGTTGAGGGCTTTTTCTTCAGCCCCGGCGTGTCGCGGATATCGAAGAACTGGGTCAGCGCCGTCGTCAGAAGTGATTCTTTCAGCCCCGGAAAGTGCAGCCGCACGATGGCGGCCAGCGTGTCGGGTCCGGGAAGCGGATGAAGTGAAAAAAACAGCGACGCAGGAAGGCATCGGGCAGTTCCTTTTCATTGTTTGACGTGATGATGACGACCGGGCGGTGCGCGGCCCGGATCAGCTGGCCGGTTTCCTGCACCTGAAACTCCATCCGGTCGAGCTCCAACAGCAGGTCATTGGGGAATTCGATGTCGGCCTTGTCGATCTCGTCAATCAGCAGCACCACGCGGCCCGGCGCCTCGAACGCCTGCCACAACGCGGCCTTGCGGATGTAGTTGTTGACGTCATGTACGCGGGGATCGCCCAACTGCCCGTCGCGCAGGCGGCTGACGGCGTCATAGTCGTAAAGGCCATGTGTGGCCCTCGTGGTGGATTTGACATGCCATTCGATCAGCGGCAGTGACAGTGACGCAGCGACCTGTCGGGCCAGTTCGGTCTTTCCCGTGCCCGGTTCCCCTTTGACCAGCAACGGCCGTTGCAGCGTAACAGCCGCATTCACCGCGACCGCCAACTCGTCGGTCGCCACATAGCTGGCGGTCGATGAAAATTTTACTGTCATATCAATTCCCTGAAGGCGGCAAGCTGGCACGCACAGTTTGCCTTCAAATTGTCGCAACCTCTAGTGACAATGTGCGCGCCGTAGGCTAATGCCTCGCCAGATAAAGATACAGGAGCGCCCCATGACGGTGGTTCACCAGTCTGAGCGTCCCACGGAACCGGAGAGTCTTGGAATGAAGGCCGAAGTATTCCTGCCCGAAGATTATCGCCCCGCCGAAGATGAGCCCTTTATGAACGAACGGCAGCTGGAATATTTCCGCCGCAAGCTGATCGTCTGGAAACAAGAGCTTCTCAACCAGTCCGCCGAGACGATCGACAATCTGCAGGACTCGGGGCGCAATGTGCCCGACATTGCGGACCGCGCGTCCGAAGAAACCGACCGGGCGCTGGAGTTGCGCACCCGCGACCGTCAGCGCAAGCTGGTCAGCAAGATCGATGCCGCCCTGCGGCGGATCGAAAATGGCGAATACGGTTATTGCGAAATGACCGGCGAGCCGATCAGCCTGAAGCGGCTGGACGCGCGCCCGATCGCGGTGATGACGCTGGAAGCGCAGGAAAAGCACGAACGACGCGAAAAAGTACACCGGGAAGAGTGATCCGGATCTGATGTGATGCGGCGCCGGGGAATGCCCCGGCGTTTTGCTTTCGGGGAATGCATGTCGCTGATCGGCCAACAGGTTCTGGTATTGGGCGCAGGCGTGGCGGGCCTTGCCGTCGCACGTGCGCTGGCGCTGCGCGGCGCGGCGGTGACGGTGCTGGAACAGGCCGCCGGGCTGCAGGATGTGGGCGCGGGCATCCAGATCAGCCCCAATGGTGCTGCGGTACTGCGCGGCTTGGGTCTTGGCGATCCACTGGATGCCGCAGGCCTGGTCAATCGGGCGGTGGTGCTGCGCACCGCCGGCGGAGCGCAGGTCTTGCGGATGGATCTGGCCGGGCGCGATTACCGCCTGCTGCACCGGGCGGACCTGATCGGGTTGCTGGCGACGGGCGCGCAGGATGTCGGGGTCAGGCTGCGCTTTGGCGCGCAGGTGGCGTCCGTGCAAGCCGGAGCAGTGACCCTGACCGGCGGTGAGGCGTTGGCGGCCCCGCTGGTGATCGGGGCGGACGGGGTGAAATCACTGGCACGGGCTGCGCTGAACGGGCGGGTGGCGCCGTTCTTCACCCGGCAGGTGGCCTGGCGGGCGGTGATCCCCGGCGATGGCGGAGAAACCGAGGCCGAGGTATTCATGGCGCCGGGGCGGCATCTGGTCAGCTATCCGTTGCGCGGCGGTACTGTGCGCAACATCGTCGCCGTCGAAGAACGCGGCGACTGGGCGGCCGAGGGCTGGTCGCACAGCGATGATCCTGCGAACCTGCGCGCCGCGTTCACAGGCTTTGCCCCGCGCGTGCAGGGCTGGCTGGATCAGGTCAGCGATGTCGGGCTGTGGGGCCTCTTCCGGCATCCGGTGGCCCGGCACTGGCATGGCGACGCGATCGCGCTCGTCGGTGATGCGGCGCACCCGACATTGCCGTTTCTGGCCCAGGGCGCCAACATGGCGCTGGAGGATGCCTGGGTGCTGGCCGCCGCAGTCAGTACCCATGACACCCTCGCCGCCGCGCTTGCCGCGTATCAGGCCGCGCGAGTGCCCCGCACCACCCGGATCGTCGAGGCCGCCACCCGCAATGCGCGCGTCTACCACGCCAAGGGACTGCGCCGGATGGTCCTGCACGGCGCCATGCGCACCGCGGGGCAGGTGGCGCCTTGGCTTCCCCTCAGGCGGTTCGACTGGCTCTACCGCGAAGATGTCACGCAGCCGGCTGCCTTTTCTGTCTAGACGTTCAGTCCCGGTATCTGGTGCCTCAGAGATGGCGAATTTACGCCCTGAAGACCCGCTGGCGGTCCAAACTGTGCTAGGTTGCGGAACGGAATTCCAAACATAGGAGCATTGTCATGTTGCCATTCTCTTTCCCAGCAACGAACGCCACATCACCTTTTGCAGCTATGAAATCCAGTCATCCTTGCATTCGGGTGCCTGACCGCCAGTCGGCTTTGGACTGGTATGCGCGAGTGTTCGATTTTCGGGTCGTCAAGGAATGGTCGGGGCCAAATGGTATTGAGCTTGCCTATTTGGCAGCACCTGGCGACAACGGATCCTTGATCGAAATCATCGGCGGCAATGCGACTGACGACGGAGCCCCATTGCCAGCCGATTTCTGGGAGACCCTGGGACCTTGCCGCTATCACCATTTTGCATTCTCGGTTCCAAGTCACGAGCGAGCACTCGCAGCGCTGCGTGAGCGGGGGGCAAAAATATGCCAGGGGCCATTCGAGGTCCCGGAACTGGGGTACAGCGTTGCTTTCGTCGCTGACCCATGGGGCAATCTGATAGAATTGGTGGAACTGCCGGAATAGCGT
>JAYSSN010000353.1:0-3137 GCA_043720555.1 Rhodobacterales bacterium
CCGCTTGCATCCGGCCCGCACTTCCCCTATACGCGCCGCACTTCACAGGTGAGGCTTGGGCAAAGCGGGGAGAAATCCCGTGATGTCCGCCGGTTGTCCCAGCACGGGATAAGACGGCCCCACCGAGGATTGAAACCGGAAAGGATACGACCATGGCTCTTCCAGAGTTTTCCATGCGTCAGCTGTTGGAAGCTGGCGTTCACTACGGCCACCAGACCGCACGGTGGAACCCGAAGATGGGTGAATACATCTACGGGGATCGTAACGGGATCCACATCCTCGATCTGACGCAGACCGTGCCTTTGCTGGACGCGGCGCTGAAGGTCGTGCGCGATACGGTTGCCAAGGGCGGCCGCATCCTGTTTGTCGGCACCAAGCGTCAGGCGCAAAAGCCGATCGCCGAGGCAGCCGAGCGTTGCGCACAGTTCTACATGAACCACCGCTGGCTGGGCGGCACGCTGACCAACTGGCAGACCGTGTCCAAGTCGATCCAGCGTCTGAAGCAGATTGACGAGCTGATGGCGCATGGCGGGGAAGGACTGACCAAGAAAGAGCGTCTTGGCATGGAACGTGATCAGTCCAAGCTGCAAGCCAGCCTTGGCGGCATCCGTGAAATGGGCGGCACCCCGGACCTGATCTTCATCATTGATGTGGGCAAAGAGGATCTGGCGATCCTCGAAGCACAAAAGCTGGGTATTCCGGTTGTGGGTATCGTGGATACCAACTGCTCGCCCAAGGGCGTCAATTACGTGATCCCCGGCAACGACGATGCGGCGCGCGCGATCGCGCTTTATTGCGATCTGATCTCACGTGCAGCCCTTGACGGGATGTCGGCGCAGATGGGTGCGGCGGGCGTTGATCTGGGTGCGCTGGAAACGGCCCCCGATGAAGAAGCTGTCGCGACTGACGCATAAGCGCGCTGTCACGGGACTGTCACCCGGTGGGGCTACCCCCGCCGGGACACCATTTTCAGGAGATGAGACGATGACAATCACCGCTCAGATGGTGAAGGAACTGCGCGACTCGACCGGCGCGGGGATGATGGACGCCAAGAAGGCGTTGGTAGAGGTCAATGGCGACATGGAAGCCGCGGTCGACTGGCTGCGCACCAAGGGTCTGGCCAAGGCTGCCAAGAAATCCGGTCGCCTGGCGGCAGAGGGTCTGGTCGGTGTGGCCGTTTCGGGCCGCCGTGGCGTGGCCGTCGAAGTGAACTCGGAAACCGATTTTGTCGGCAAGAACGGTGATTTTCAGGCGCTGGTGCGTAACATCACCAAGACCGCGCTGCGCACCCCCGATCTCGACACGCTGAGGGCGGCCGACATGAACGGCGTGCCGGTGGAAACGGCGATTGCCGAAACCATTGCAGTGATCGGCGAGAACATGAACCTGCGCCGCATGGCGTCGGTCGAGGGTGACCACGTGGCCGCCTATGTTCACAACGCCGCTGCCGATGGCATGGGCCGTATTGGTGTGCTTGTGGCCGTCAGCGGCACTGACAACGGGATCGCCAAGCAGATTGCGATGCACATTGCGGCGACCAACCCGGCCGCGCTATCGGAAAAGGATCTCGACCCTGCGTTTGTAGAACGCGAAAAGAAGGTTCAGATGGACCTTGCACGCGAGTCCGGCAAACCCGAAGCGGTGATCGAAAAGATGATCGTGGGCCGCATGGCGAAGTTCTTTGAAGAGGTGACCCTTCTGGGCCAGAAGTTCGTGATGAATCCCGATATCACCGTGGCACAGGCCGCAAAGGATGCAGGCGTCGAGGTTGTGGGCTTTGTCCGCATGGCCGTCGGCGAAGGCATCGAGAAGGAAAAGGAAGACTTTGCTTCCGAAGTGGCGAAAGTTCTTCAGGGCTGATCTTGCCGCAACGCACAAAAATGGCGCATCAGAAAACCGGTGCGCCTTTTGCTTTGATGTCAGGGGAAGGTCCGGTGCGTCCGAACCGGGACAGCTGGACGCACCGGATCACGGCCTGATGGTCCCTCGGGGATGAGGACAAACAATTCAGGCGGCGACATGTCGGAGGCTTTGGTCAGAATGGACCCATGCACCCGTATACCAGCCGACGCGTCTGGTGATAATGCACCGCGCGGATGACCGGTCGTTCCGTGGCCTTGCGGCACTCACTTGCGAAACAAGGTCACCATGGCGGATGACGTAAGGGAAGCCTAGTCAGGAAATCCCTACCTGGAGGCCGCCGCGCGCAGGCGGACTTCTGACTCGTCCGGGGCCGGTTCGCGTTGGAAAATGATGTTCATCAGTGCGGCCTTGGCCACGGCTTGGGCAGTGGTGTCGACATCCAGCGCCTCACGCGCGAGACGAAGGTGCTTTTCCACCATGGCGGGCGACACACCCATGATGATCGCAATGTCCTGCATCGTCTTGCCGTCAGCCACCCATTCCAGCACTTCGCGCTGCCGACCCGTCAGCGCGCGGCGGCCACTGCCACCGGGCAGATGGATGATCTTGAGGTGCATCATATGCGCGACAGCCGAGAGTTCAGGCAGCCGGTCCGCGAAAATCAGTTCGACATCGGCATGGGTCAGATCCTTGTCCGCAATCAGGCCAAGAGCCCCCTTGGCGCGCATCGAGGATTCGGGAAAGCTGACGGCAATGCCGGCAGCAACCCCCATCAGGGCGTTCTGACGCACCGCCTCGGCCTCTTCGGGCGACAGCAGGCCTGCGTCATAGGCATTTTGCACCCAGGCCCATGTGCAGGCCCCATCGTTGTTCAGTGCCCAGCGATAAACCGGGGTGCGCGCGAAAAAACCGCCGCGGAAGTAAAGGCGCACATAATCGGGGTCTGCCGTCGACAGAAAGATTGCATCGTCGGGGTCGCCGATGCTGCGATCATGGCGAAACCGGGTGTAGCCATAATTGACCCGCGAAAACCCGAGCGCGCGGTAATACGGAACGGCCAAGGACCAGACATCCTCGATCCGCCTTGCTTCCGCGATACGGGTCAGCAGCGACAGTACGTCTGTCACCGGCAAAAGCCTCCGGTTGGTCATGTTATTCCCCGATGGTTTGTTCTACCCCTTCGACGCAAACCAGTCGAGATACCTTGGGAACGAAGATGACGGATGTTGCGATTATTGGCGGCGGGGTGATGGGGGCGTCGCTCGCCTATTGGC
>JAYSSN010000354.1:0-8067 GCA_043720555.1 Rhodobacterales bacterium
TGGCTGTAGGCCATACCTTGAAGCGTATTTTTGAACCGACTGCTTGAGTGCAAGTAACTGTTTAGGAACACGATCCCGCGACACCCGGTGCTGGCACGGGTGTTGCCACTTGTTGAAAGGACGCACATGCCATGACGCTGCCACCACGAGCCTTCCTTTCCCTCAATGAGTCTGCGGACCGCTTGGAATGTTCCTATGCGGATGTTGCCGCTTGGTCGATTGGCGGCCTTTTCTCCATTTTCACCGGAATCTCCCCTGTGCATTGCGGCCTACAGCCCGTGGCTGGGATCGTTGCGGTCAACGCCGCCGACATGATGAAGATGTTCCGCCGCCATGGGCACTGCGACGAAGAATGCAGGGTGATCCGTGTTCGGCCGGAGGGCGGCACTGAATGGCTCCACATCACCGAGCCAGCCGGGGGCGTCGTCGTCAAACTGGCTGACCTGCTGCTGATGGCGGACGATGTGCGGAAGTTTGATGATGACCCCGACAGGCGACGTCGCCCGGTATCCCCGCCCGGCGCTACGCCGCGCTTTGACTGGGACGGGGCCATCATCATGCTGTTTTGCCGGTTCAACGACCGTGGAATACCCGCGACGCAGGTGGAACTGATCGCCGAGGTGCAGGACTGGTTCGCACAGAACTCTCCGACCGGAGAAATTCCGGAGGAGAGCACGACGCGCAAAAAGATCGCGCCGATCTGGCGGGCCCTGCGTGAGACTGCCTGAAACCCCGCAGGCCAAGGCAGGGGCGGGACTTACCGCCTCACGCTGTTTTCTTTTCCTGATCGGCATCATGGACCAACTGCGGCCGGGGCCGGAAAATGCTGGCCACAGCGTTGACCCTGGGTCGTCTGCATTTGCGTGTGGCCTAGCAGTTTGCCGATCATCTCCAGCGAGGCCCCGCCGCTGACCAGCAGCGATGCGAAGGTATGGCGCAGATCGTGGATCCGGACTTCGGGAAGTTGGGCTTCCTTTTGGATTGCCACCCAGAAACGGCGGATTTCCTTCACGGGCTGGCCCGGCGTGTCGCCGGGAAAGAGCCACGGATTGCCCTTCGGCACCAGCAGCCCACGCCGGCGCACGATGGCCGCCACATCCCCTGAAATCGGAATGCGGTGGATCTTGCGCTGCTTGGTGGTCGCCGCGGGCTTCGACCAGCTGGCGAGGTCGAGATTGAACTGCTCAAAACGCGCCTGGCGCACCTCGCCCGACCGCGCGCCGGTCAGCATGCAGAGCCGGATGATCCCAGCCGCGCGCTGATCACTCGCCCCATCCAGCGCCTTGGCCAGCCGTCCGATCTCCTCCGGCGTCAGGAAACGTTCGCGTTCGTTCTCGATCCGGCGGCGGAAGGCGCTGGCAGGGTTATCCTCACGCCAGCCCCAGCCGACCGCCAGCGTGAACATCTTGCGCAGCACCTCACCGACCCGGTTGGCGCGCACCGGTGTCGGTTTCACCCCTTGCAGCTTGCGGGCGCGGTTGTTGGGTTTGGCCTTAGAAGGCCGGGCACGGCCCGCTGCAATCTTGGTCAGCAGTTTTTCCACATCGGCTTTGGTGATCTCGGTCACCAACTTCCTGCCCCAATCCGGCTCGACCAACTTGGCCATGATGGTGTGTTGGTCGGCGCGTTGCGGGCCGCGAGGTGCGGCGTGTGCTCCTCCAGATATCGCTTGGTCATGTCGCTGACACGCGGGGCCTCGCGCGCATTTTCGCGCTGGTTCAAGGGGTCAATCCCCTCGTCGATCTCGCGCCGCAGATCCTTGGCCCGTTCGCGCGCCGCGACCGTGTTCCATTCCGGCCAGCGCCCGATGGTCATCCGCCGCTGCCGCCCGCCGACCCGGTAGTCGAGGGTGAAGGCCCGGTTGCCTGAAGGGTAGATGGTGATCGAAAACCCGCGCACGTCCGTATCGAAGATCTGGTAGTCCCGCCCCAGGTTCTCGGCCTCCCGTACATTTTTCTCATTCAGTTTCAGTCTGTTGACCATGGATCGCACTCCTTCGCTCGTCCCGACATGAGGCGTGGATTCGCGCCCATATCAAGCTAAGCATGGCAAAGGGACCGGAATGCAGGCGGAGACCGGAATTGGAGATATGAAGGCCTTTCCGGCCGTGATTGAAATGGGCGGTCGTGGCGTAAAACCGCTTGGACAATTGCGACAAAGCACCGCCGGCCTGGGGCGAAACCGTCCGAACAGTTTAGACAAAATCAAGCTTGAAAGGGGCATCATACCCGCTTAGTGTGCGCAAGCGGGTATGAAGCCCGATTGGAGGTCCCGAAAGACCTCAATTCGACTAGGGACTGGATAGATATGATCTCCGCAGGGCGAGTCCAGACATTGACCGGACTGACCGCCAATCAGCTGCGGGAATGGTCTCACAGGCGGAACTTGGTTTCGCCTGACGTGGACGCACAGGGTCCAGGTCGACCGGCACTTTACACTTGGCAGACTGTTCTGCTTTTGCGCGTCGCCGTAGTTCTGCGTGAAAGATTCAAGATTGAGCTCCAGGCGCACAAGACGCTATTGCACGCGCTGCGCCCACTTTTTACGGGCGTGTCTTTTCCGGCGCTCCGTGGCTGTGTTTTGGCGCTGCGCTCTATGGAACATGGCGAACTTCTTTCCGAAGGCATGGTCCGTGTCAGTAGCAGCGATCCTGACACCCTTTTTCTACGTCTGGATCCGCATTTGGACGTATTGGAGGCAGCATTCGCACCACAAGATCAAGATGCGCAGCTGCCACTATTTCGTGCGGTGCGCATCCGATGAACGCACTTTCTTCAATCGAACGAGGGCTGCTGGGACTCGGGTATGGAGCCGAGGCGCTACGTCGCGCCTACAGCTTCGCTGACGTTCTTGATCCGGCGGCGCAGACGCGCACCGTCGCGTTTGCCGCTTTTACCCAGACGCCAGAGTCTTTCCGCTCCGCGGCTTTCGGTGTCGTGGAGGGAGAGCCCGACGCCGCCGCTGCGGTCATGGCAAATCGCGCGCTGGGCGCGCCCATCTTCTTTTCAATCGACGGCAGCGATGTCGGGGTCTGGGCGGTCGGCGCCCGCCAGGCACCTCGCCTTCTTGAGCGTGTGACGGTTGACCGGCTTGCTGAACTGTTTGATCGATATCGAGGCAGTTGGACGCCGCAGGCGCTTCACCGTGCAAAATCGCTTGGTTTGCCGCGTGATCCGGTTCAGGTCGATTTCATCGATCTCGGGCTGTTGCCTGCGATCGAGTTCGAGGTCCAGCACAAATTACACCGAACCATGGCGGACGTGCTTGATCTACTTCTGCCTCCTGATGCCGGAACCGACAGGGAGAAGGCAGCATTTCGGCTGACCTTCCGCTTGCTTGCTGCCAAGATCCTAATCGACAGGGAACATCCAGCCGCTGCGGACTGGACTCCCGACGATGCTGGCGCGGTCCTTAGCGGAATCCAAGGTTATTACGGTCTCGGCCTGCTCAGCGCCGATGTCGCTGCGATTTCTTCCGATAACATCGCCGCCGCCTGGTCGCGATTGCGCTCTTCGATCACGCTGCGCAACATCTCGTCTGACAGCTTGGCCTTCGTCTATGAGAACACTCTCGTAACCGCGGATACACGAAAACTCTTCGGGACTCACAGTACCCCTAGGCCCGTCGTCGAGTATGTATTGAGCCAGATTGATCTTTCCCGCTACGATCCTGAAACGGTACGGATTGCCGAACCTTTTGCAGGTGCCGGGATTTTCTTGGTCGCGGCGCTCCGGGAGCTGCGCGACCTGCTGCCGACGGAGTGGTCGGCTGAACGGCGGCATCAATTCCTCGTTGACCGCATCGTTGGTGCCGAACTGGACGCCTTCGCCTGCGAGGTCGCCACCCTTTCACTAATCCTTGCTGACTATCCTAACGCCAATGGCTGGCACATTAGCTCGACCGATCTGTTCAAGGCCGGTGCCCTTGAAGCTCTCCTTGAAGGTGCGACGCTGATCCTGTGCAATCCGCCATTCGAGGATTTTACGGTAAAGGAGCGTCAGGAATACCCCGAAGCATTTGCGGTGTCGCCGTCAAAGGCGATGGTGGCGCTTCATGCCGCGATTGACGCAGGTCCCGAAGCTCTAGGTTTCGTGCTGCCTCGCGGCGTCCTGCAGCAGACTCAATATCGCCATCTCCGGTCGCGACTCGCCACAGTTTTTGACAAGATTGAACTCGTGTCACTTCCTGATCGCATTTTTGAGAAGGCAACCTATCCCTGCGCACTTGTCATCGCGACAGACCGTCGAAACGCAGAGACTCTGACGAAGCCCGTTCGGTTGAAATCTAAGACTGTTATCGACTCAGACAGAGAGCTATTCCTTTCACAAGCCTCTGTTACTTCAGTGCGACAAGCAGTTAGGTCGGCTCTCGACGGCAACATTTGGATCGGTGAGCTTGATGCGCTTTGGTCCTATCTTGAGGACAGTCCTCGGCTAGAAGCCTTTGCAGACGTCGGTCGTGGGCTTCAGTGGCATTCGCAGCGAACCGGGGTATTCAATGAGCCTGGACCGATGCGTGAGCTGGGAATCTACAGGCCCGTTGACAGTCTTATTCCATTTCAGATCACCAACAGTGTTTGGCTCAGTACCGATCCTGATCTCAACTATCGCGCAGGCCCACTTCAAAGAGCCTGGGAAAAGCCGAAAGTTCTGATCAACAATCAGCGCTCGTCAAGAGGGCCGTGGCGCATGGCGGCGGCAGCGGATGCTCGCGGGCTTTGGGCGTCCCAGCAGTTTACGGGGATCTGGCCAACGGCCGAGTACGACATCCACGCGCTGACGGCGGTCCTAAACGGGCCGCTCGCAAATGCCTTTGTGACTGAGCGTTCGACAGAACAGCATTTCACTAACGCCATGCTCGGCAGCATGCCGCTACCGCGCAGGCTTGATACCGCTGCGCTTGGGGAGGCCGTGCGAGAATACGAAGCTGTTCTGAACGAGAAGCTTCATAGCTTGCTTTCCGCTGACGATTTGAACGAGCGCCTGGGCAGCCTGTTGGTTTGGATCGATGCACTCGTCCTTGATGGCTATGATTTGCCGCCGCGGCTCGAGAGTCAGCTATTCGCCTATTTTGATGGCCGTGAACGGCCTGTGCCCCATACCTTTTCAGGCTGGCTCCCAGCTGATCTGAAGGGGTGTGTGCCGCTTTACGAATGGTTGACCCGAGATCACACAGCCAACCATGGGGCGTGGGTGATGAACGTGTTTAAGCCCGTGCCTGCTGCGGAAAATGATGCAATGTCGAGGTTTCTTGCTTGATGGAGCAAATTCTACTCGACACCAATTTCATATCTGTGCTGTTCGATCCGCGCCGTCCGAACTACGCTGCCGTGCAAGCACGCGCCCGGGCATTTTCTCAAACCGACCTTGTGTATTTGTCGGCGGTTGTGCTTGCTGAACTGCGTTATGGCATGGAGGCCGCACAGCGAGCGGGGCAGGATGTTTCTCATATCCGTCAAACGCTTACTCAGGCTGCCACTTATCCCCTGGCAGAGATCGGGCGCCATACGGCCGAAGCTTACGGCGACGTAAAGGCGCGGCTTGCGGACTACTACCTAGATATGTCGCGAAGGGCTCCCCGGTGGTTAGAGAATTGGCAGGATCGCGCATCGGCACAGATCCTTCAAGTCGACGAGAACGATTTGTGGATCGTCGCCCAAGCAGTCGAGCGAGACTATCTTCTGGTGACGAGCGACCAACGTCTTGCGGACCGCTTCAGCATTGCGATTGCTGAACTCCGGCTGTCAGTGGTTTGAAATTGCGGGTGCATCGTCCGCTCAGGGTTTGATTGAATATGGGCCGGACATGATAGTTTGGCCCTAGAGATGCGATACCGAGTTATGAGAGCGGTGATTAGATCCGTGCATCCGATTGCGCTTCACCGTAACCGGCCGGTTGTTACCGCAGGGGTTGGTCCTTGACGCGGGCAATGATGTCGGGGTCTGCGACGAAGTCCCTCAGGAAGTCGTGCCAGTCTTTGGTGGATTGCCGAGCAGCAGCCAGCATGTCTTTGATTTCGCAGATGCCATCATCGGTGAGCGCGGTGATGGCCTCGTCGGTGCCGGTGTAGACGCTGACGATGCTGCCGTAGGTCATGTTGTCATCGTTGTAGACAATGGCCTCGAGAAGCTCTTGATCTTCGCCCAGCATTTTCGCGACGTGGTCGATTGTGGTGACATGGGTGACGGTTGCCATCAGGCTGCCTTGGCGCAAGGGGCCGCGATGGGTGCCCAGTTCCAGGGCAGCAACTCGTCGAGGCGGTTGATTTTGTGATCGTTGATGCGGCTGAGGATGTCCGTCAGGTAGGCCTGCGGATCAAGGCCGTTCATCTTGGCGGTTTCGATGATGGTCATGGCACGCGCCAGGGTTTCGGCACCGGTGTCCGCGCCAGCGAAGAGCCAGTTCTTCCTGCCGATTCCAATCGGACGCAGGGCGCGCTCTGCCACATTGTTGTCGATGGCCACGCGACCATCCTCGAGGAACAGGGTGAAGCCCGGCATCCGGCTGAGGCCGTAACGGAAGGCCTTGGCCAGATCGCCCTTGCCCGGGATGCGGGACAATTGCTGTTCGGACCACGCAAAGAACGCCGCAACCTTTGGCCGACTGTGCTTCCTGCGCACCGCAAGGCGCACATCGGCAGCCTGACCCGTGATGTCGCGTTCGATGTCATAGAATGAGCCATTGTGCGCCATTGGTTCAAGCACAATGGCGAATGCCAATCCGGTCCAGCGCCTCCCGGGCGATCTCGGATTTGTTTGCCGCCCAGAGGTCATGAAAGTCGCGGCGCAGATGCGCCCAACACGCCGCCTCACGGAACCGGGCAGTCCCGTCGGGTTCGGTTTCGTAAAGCTTGGCATAGCCTTTATAGCCATCAGCCTGAAGGATTCCTCGTGTTTGCTTGAGATGCTCGTGGACGTGGTCTTCCTTCCAATCCGGGGCGAAATAATAGACGGCCCCCGGCGGCGCCGCACCCGCCCAAGGGCGCTGATCGCGGACATAGGCCCAGATCCTGCCTTTCCTGACGCCCTTGCCCAGACCCTTGTCGCGCAAGGACCGGTCGAGAACCCGGATCGGGGTATCGTCGGCATGCAGGAGATCACTGGCCATGATCCTGGTTGCGATCCGTTCGATCAGGGGGTTGAGCACTTGGCAGGCGCGCCCGCACCAGTCGACCAGCGTGCTGTCTGGTATATCGGCTCCAAGGCGGGCGAAGATATCGTTCTGGCGATACAATGGCAGGTGGTCATCGAATTTGGAGACCAGCACATGGGCCAGGAGGCCCGCACCGGCCATGCTGCCCGCGATGGGGCGACTGGGTGCCGGGACCTGCACCATCTTTTCGCAACGGCGGCAGGACTTCTTCAGGCGGGCGATTTGAACGACCTTCATCTGCGCCGCGATCATGTCGAGGATCTCACTGACGTCCTCGCCGACCAGGCGCAGATCGCCACCGCAGTCGGGACAACAAGTGCCGGGATCGAGTTCGCGGCGTTCACGGGCAGCATTCGCCGACACACGCGGGCGACGGCGAATGACCCCCTCGGCCGCGATCAGCGTCGGCGGTGTCGGCATATCCGTCTCATTGACCGGTGCTGCATCCGTTTCGGCCGCAGCGATCATGAGGTCTTCGAGTGCCAGTTGCAGCTGTTCGATCTCGCCCTCGATCTTTTCCGAAGACTGGCCGAAAGCCTGCTTCCTGAGCTTGGCGATGCGCAGCCGCAGTGACTGGATCAACTGGTCATGGGCGCGCAAGGTGGCGGATATCTTGGCGTTCTCCGCCTGCAACGTCTCGATCATCGCCTTCAGAACGGCGGGATCATCAGGGAGATTTTGAGCATCGCCGGACATGCGACTGACTACCACACGTCAGGCCAAAACGCCATAAAACAAGGGAATTCAGACGGATGAACCACCCGACACGAGCGGGCGGCGCACCCCAATCCGGCCTGCGCCAGTCAATGCCTTCCCATAACATTGCCAGCTGCGCCGAGGTCAGGCGCACCGCGCCGTCGCCAGCCTTCGGCCACGGAAAGCGGCCCTTCTGGAGCACCTTGTAATAGAGGCAGAA
>JAYSSN010000355.1:0-8063 GCA_043720555.1 Rhodobacterales bacterium
TTCCTGCAGATTTAGAAAGTGCATCCGCAACTGGTGCGCCGCCGCATCCCCGGATGCCTTTACCGCCCGCTCATCTGCCTGCCGCGCCTCACGCCAGGCCCAGCAGTAAGATAGCCGAAACACATAACTGGTGCCGTTCGTACCCTCTTGCTCCACCGGCATCCCGTCGACACGCCATTTATCAACGGTATTGGTTGATACCCCAAACGCCTGCGCCAGCTGCCCCCGGTTTACGTCCGCATCACTCACCCCCTTGGGCAGCGGATACAAGGCCAGCACGGCATTATCCATGGCTCAACAACAACTCCAATGTTATCATGCAGTTACAAAAATTATTCTACCCATCCAATTAACAGGGCGCGAATAACCCGCGTGTGGGTTGTGCCCAGGAAGGACCCAAGACCGTTGCAGCCTATCTTACTGCTGCAGCCAGACGCCTTGCGAAGTGCCGCTCATAAACCAGACCGGCCTTCACCTCGACCGCCTTGTAGAAATCCACTCGCTTGGCATAGTTTGGTCTGCTTTGCGTGAAGTGCAGGATCTTCGTCACCTTGTCCCCATCGCGCTGCCACACACCCGGTGACAGTTTCGATCCGGGCTTTGGCACGAAGTACTGCGCCCGCTTTGGGTTGCGCTTGCGCGACCGCGCGGTTGTGTTGGTCAAGGTATCGCGTTGCGCCTTGACGCCCGACATCAGCTGATTGCGCTGCCCGGATGACCAGTTGCCCGATGCATCAAGCTTTGCCCCCGACGCAGGCGTCACTGCCGTGATGTGCCCGCCGTACCGCAGCCGGGATATCAGCGCACCTTCAACCCCGGTTCTTGGCCGCGCCCCACCCGCCATCTGCACCTTCAGATAATGCCGCGATCCAACTGACGGACGCTCTTTCACTTCTGCCCGCAGGGTGCGCACATCTGCCCGCCAGACCATGAAGGCATTCAGCGTCCACCGCGTCGGGCTGTTGAAGTTCTGCGTCATCTCATCGCGCACCGCGTCCAGCCCATCATAGGCGCTGTCGTTCAACGCCATCGCCGTGATGGCCGGTATCTCGCTGTTGACCAGCGCATGAAACGCGGTTCGAAATTCTTTGATGTTGTGGGTGACGGTCAGCATATCAGCACCCCCATCAACGCCAAACGCCCGCGAGGGGATACCTGCGGGCGTGGCTGTAGATCATGGCAAGGAACATGCCCGCGACGGACTTAACCGTCAAGCCCCTATTTTGCGACGCACCTAGACATCCACACTATAGGTATTACCCTGCAAGGTATGGTCTGACACCACAGGCACCCCAACAATGCAAAGTTGAATTAATGAACCATCAATCAGGCGCCACGCAACCAACCCATGCTCGACCTGAGCAATCATTAGCAACGATGCGTAGATATCGTGAGAAACCCGAATCAACGTCACGCGACCTGGCACCTGAACCTTCAGCTCTACGGAATAGATATCGCCTTGGCTAAACGCGCGCCAGTCATGCATCTTGCCGACATTGGCTGTGTGGATATCATCAATAATACTGTCGCGTACAGTAATCACATCCATCACTCACCCCCATCCAATTCCCGCCGATAAACCATGAACGCCCCCACAGCCAAAGCATGCGCCGGGCTAAGCGAAATGGACCGCAACACATCATGCGGATCATCCCGGTTGGTCAGCACGGCCAGATTATCATAACCGATATGCCAAAGCCACCGATCCCCCAGCAACAGCTTGGTCATCAAAACAGCGGCGTTGATATCACCCGCATTGGCCAAATGCGCCGCCGCCGTCTGTTCCGCTGTTAACCAATCGGGACGGTCGAGAATGGTCAAAGCCCCATCATTCAGCGCGGCGATGAATTCTTGCACAGTTTTCACAACCGCACCCCCTGCATGCGGTCCAGCACCACAGCCAAAGCCGCTCTGACCACCGCACGGTACTGCCCCTTGGTGGCCCACCCATGTTTCAGCAACACCTGACTGGGCGTCTTGTCGTGAAGACAGATCATATCCACCAGCACCCGGTCCACGATCAGCCCTGCCTTCACACCATCGCCCCGTGCCGAGGGCCGCACCCGGCGCACCACCAGTGACGCGCCGACGCCTATCCGCGCCAGCAGATGCGCAAGCGCCTCACCATCAGCGGTGTAACGTTCCATGAAATCCCGCCCAAAGTCACCCCCCGCACCACCGCCACCCATGCTGGAACACTTCACGCCAGCAGCATCCCGCCCCTCAACCAAGGCCCGGTAGCGGCGCGCCACCCACATCTGCCCCTCATCGAACGGCAGCGCCCTGCCCGCCGCCCGGGCCCGCGCGTTCATATCGTCAAACACATCGCCCCGCTTCAGCACAGATCGCCCGCGATAAGCGACAGGCTGCGCTTCCCAGCCATCAGCCCCCTTCGGCCCCATGCCAATCGGGTTGGTCACCAGATGAAAGCCGCGCGCCGGGGCCACGTTCAACGCCGGGCCACAGGCGGCCGGAGGGGTTGCCGCCCCCTTGATCGCTTCCATCCGGCGCGCCTCCGGCAACTTCACAAAATCGCCCGCCTTCATGCCGGGCGGGGCCATCTGCGCCATCATCCGGTCGCGCTGGTTAAATTCTTTGGTCATGCTGCCTGCCCCTTTTTCAACATCTTGTTGCCAACCTAACCCAATACACTACATACGGTTTTATCTGCCTCACGCGTCGGGATTATCGGGAGGATCACAGGTCCAACAGGGATGATCTTTTTCCCGAAACCCGACTTACCTTTTCTTTTATTATCAATGCCTTGTTTCTGTTTTTGGGTATTTAGGGAGGATAGGGATAACTTTTCCCCAGTTACACTAGAGAGGCTTTTCTAAAAGAAAACCGCCGCAATTTTACGCGCATATGTGTAGGTGCAAAACGTGCTCCCACTCCTCCCGTTGGCCCCAAAACACCCCGCAACCCTTTGATCCCGCTTTCTTTCCCCCGGACCCCGGATCACTTCCCCGCCTCCCCCAACCGCCTGTTTTCCTCCCGATAATCCCGTGCTTTTGACAAAACGGGGTCCGGGGTGTCATGCCGCCACCCGCCCGGTGCCGTTGGTATGGGCGCGCAACCGGGCCGGATCGACGCGGCCCTGCACATAGGCGCGGCTCAAAAACGCCGGATCGAGGTCGGCATAGGCGCAAACCCGGCGGAAATTCCGGCCGCAGCCACGTATCCAGGCATCGGCCTGCGCCTTGGTCGCCCGGTCAGCGCCGGTCGCGCCATCGGGCAGCACCCAAGTGGCGTCGATAAACGCCTGAAACACCACCGCCTGCCACAGGATGCGTTCACCCATCGGTGCCATCCAATCTGCTGCGCAAGATGCGGCCTTGGCTGTCACGCGGGGCCTCGCGGAAATCGCGCCCGAACGGCTCGACAAAGCTGATGCCGATATAGCTCATCGTGCTGGATTTGTGTTCGGTGAACCCGCGCCCGGTGACCGGGCTTTTCCAGCGCTTGGATTTTTCTTTCAGCCTGCGGGCCACCGACCCCAGCTTCCATTCATTCTCGCCAATCCGGCCGCACCAGAAATTGAACGCCTCACCCAGATCGCGGGCGGGTATCCGGTCACGTTCGTCGCCCGATACATGGCAGCAACTGGTCAGGAATGCACCCACAGGATCACTTTCCTCGCGGAAGTCCTGTGTGGCGGCCAGCACCTGCGCCGGTTCGGCCAGCCCGCCCTCCAGATAGGCGATCAGACCCGCCTCCAGCCAGTTCAGAATGCCGGATCGTTCGCCCCACAGCTTTTCGCCCAGCAGCGGGTCGCGTTCTTTGTCCGGGATCTGCACATCCCATGGCACCAGCATCAGCCGCCGCCAGATACCATCATCGGTGCCGCGTATTTCGGGCTTGTGGTTGCCGGATATGGTCAGCTTGAACTTGGGCTTCACCTGGACAAAATCGGAATGCAGGGCGCGCACAAGGATCGGCTCGCCGCCGGTCAGTTCCTTGATCAGACCTTCCTGAAACCGCTCGCCTTCTTCCGGCTCCGACGCCCGCACCAACCGTGCGCCGATCAAAGGCACAAGGTCCGGCGTGGCATCGCCGCCGCCGCGCTTGTTCTTGCCGGTCAAAGATTCAATCTTGGCCGTCGCCGCGTAATTGCCCATCATGCGGGCCACCAGGTCGATCAGCACCGATTTGCCGTTGGCGCCAGCCCCGTACCAGAACGCCAGCTTCTGCACCGTCAGCCCGGTCAGACTTAGCCCCAGCCAGCGCTGGATATAGGCCCGCATCGCCGGATCGGGCTGCACCCGCGCCATGAAGGCATCAAACAACGGGCATTCTGCCGCCGGATCATAGACCACCGGCATGATCTTGGTCAGCAGCTGGTCGCGCGCGTGGGGGATAAGCCGCATGTCGGCCATGGCCGAATAGCCATGGCCGCGATCCACCGAAAACCGCATCACGCCGGACTCCGTGTTGATATCCAACGGCGGCACATCCAACGCATCCAGAGGCTTGGCCAATCCCACGCCGCCCTCAATCAGGATGGCATCAATGCGGCTCTTGTTGCCCGAGGTGCGCGCGAAACTGCGATGTTCCCGCCGCTTGACACCCAGGCCTTTCTTCAACCCGGCAATCGCGCGCAACTGATCCTCGATCGCGGCGATCTGCTGCTGCGCCGCCTCATCCGGCGCACCATCGTCACGATTGGCCAGCGCCGCCAGATCGGCCCGCAGACTGCGCTCCTTTTGCAGCGCCTGCATCTGCCAGTCTTCCAGCGCCAGCCAGGGTATTTCCTTCTCGATCAGCCCGCCGATCTGCTGTGCCTGCCTGCGCACGGCGATCTCATCGGGGTCTTTCTCCCAGACCATGCCGGTCCAGGTAAACCAGCCGACACGCGGCACCCACATCGCATCGGCCCCGAAATGGATGCCAAAGCGCTGCCCGTTGCCATAATCGTTCAGCGGCAGCGCCGCCGCCCGCCGGAGGGGAGGATCACCCCCCCCATCATCAGGGGGTGCGGGGGATAGATCATCCATCTCATCCGGGGTATCATCGCCCTCGCCCACCGGGCCAAGCGCCGCAAACGGATCATCCATATCATCGGGGGTATCACTCACGCGGGTTTCCCCCGGAATTTGCCTTGGGGGTCCACATTCTGTAAAAACGCGCGCCGGTCTGCCTCGGTCAGACTTTGCCACAGCATCACCATCAGCCGCTTGCGCGCCTTGATGCCAAGCGCCGTGACACCGATCTTGCGCAATCCGGCTGCGACCACCGTTTCCAACTCCGGCGGTGATGCGAAATCAGCCCACCAATCGGCGTCACGGCGCAGGTTTGACTGCATCACCGATAGATCAGGCCCGCCACCGCCCAGATCATCTATCGCCGCCGCCATGATCTGCACCGCATCGGCGCGGTCACATTCCGCGATGGCCGTGGCCAGATTATGCCGGCCGATCACCCGGCGCTCGTCATCAATGCACCTGGTGATGTCGGCATCCGTCAACACGCCCCGGATTGCGGCCTCGATGTCATCCACCAGCACAACCCCGATGCGCCGGAATCCATAGCCAATTCTGGATAGCGTCGTCATGCCGCCACCGCCTGTTTTTCACGCCAGCGGCCGGGTGGCAGCGCCTCAATCCCCAAGTCACGGCAATCGCGGCGGACCTGCCTGTCAGTGATGGCCAAAACGACAGCAATCGCTTTCATCGTCATGCCCTGATTGATGGAATCAGCCACCCGCGCCTTGCGCAATCGCGCCGCAGCCAGAATATCGGCCATCGGGACCGGCACACGCTTTACGGCCCTTGGCGGCTTGGCCCCGCGCGCCACCGGCACCACCACCTTGGCCACCTTCGGGGCCTTGGCCACGCGCGCCACCGGCACCGCAACCTTGCGGACAAAGCGCAGACCGTGGTGCGTCAGCGCCAGATCCCGCACGGTGTCATCGGTAACCCCCAAATGTGCCGCAATCGCCTTGGCCGTCCAGCCCATCCCATGCAGCTGCGCCACCCGCGCGGCCCGCACCGCCGATTGCGTCATCGCCGAGGTCACATAGGCGTTGGGCACAAGACCCGCCCAACGATGATCGGCCAGCGAGGTCGAATAACTGATATCCAACACCTCGGCGATTTGCCGCACCGACAGGCCGTCGCCGTGACGTCGCGCCACGCTATTGCGCCGCGCCTCAACGACAGGGTCGCGCACCGCCGCGCGCGCCCGTGCCGCCCCGGCCCAGATGGCCTTCTTGTGCGCCGCCTTGCGCGCTGCGGCATCGGGGTAGACCAGCGTGTTTGTGCGCCCATCCCAGACCGGCACGGTCGCCGCAAAGGTGCAGGGCGGGCACAACTGCACCACAGACGGGCAGACCGCCACGCCGTAGCGCGCAGCCACGTCGGCGGCGATGGCGGCCGCATCTACCATGCCCGCGCCTCCAGATCCCAGAACAGCCCCGCCACCCGGTCCTGCAGGCCGCAAACCACCCCAGCCAGATCAAGCAATTTGGCCCGCGCCTCCGGCCAGCCGTGCAACCCGCGCTCAGACGGCGCATGGCTTAACATGAAGGCATAGGCCTCCAGCTTGTCGATGAAGCTGAGCCACCACAGATCGCCCGTGTGCAGCCCGCGCAGCACATCCCGGCCAAGGGTATTTCGCAGAAACCCCGCCTCAATCTCGGCGTGATCTGCCGCCAACGCCGGATGGGCACCCTTGAACGGCCCCGACAGGTCGCAGACATCCAATTCACCGACATCGTGATTGGCCAGCGCATCAAGCAGCGCCACGGTCGGGTGCGGATGCAGCGCCAGCGCCAACTGCACGCAGCGCCCCTGATGATCGGCATTGGTCTGCCCCAGATGCGCCATATCGGGATTGGCATGATAACGGCGCACAGTGCCGGATATGTACAGGCGGGCAATACTCACTTCGAAACCTCTCTCCACCGCGCCATCAGCGCGGCCAATTCCCCGTCAAACAGCCCACCGGGCCGCGCCTTTGCCGCCGCCTCGTACGCACTGATCTCATCGGCCTGCAGGCCCTTGATGATCAGCAATTTCACGGCCCGTTCCGGTTCGGTCATGCCGCCCGATCCTGACTGCCCGTCGCGTCGAGGTGATCGGCGCAGGCACGCAGCGCCGCCGCCGTCTCTGGCCCGACCAGCGCATTGCAAAAGGCCTTCATCGGCCAAAGAGTGCTGGCGGGCGCCCGCACCACGATCTGGCGCACGCCTTCGGTGACCAGCACCGTCAGCAGCAGATCGCCAATGTCGAAATCATCGCAGGCCTGCACCCGCGCTTTGGTTGCCGCACTCATCTGACCCCCCGCCGCGTCCGCAAGTTTTGCCTTTGGTTTGTTTGCTTGCACAAACCGGCAACCCACCAGCGCGCAGCCATGCCACCATCGCGGTTTTCGGGTCTTACCGCGGGCGACTGCCCGGCAGGGGGCGGGGCGGCTTCAGCCATATCCGCATCGCGGCGGATGCGAAACAACAGGCCAATCACCTGATTTCTGCCCAGACCAAACAGATCGGCAATATCGGCGCGGCTTTTGCCATGTGCTGCCAGATCAAGCATGTCCAGCAGCTGCGCGTCCGATTGCCTGTCAACCACCCCGCTCATGCCGCCACCGCCATCTCGGCCATGTGTCGCTTGATCAGCAGCACGAATGCATTTTTGCGGGCTGATGCCAACCAGCCGGATTTGCTGCCTGCCTGATTCCGCGCCACCACATCCAACACCTTGAACGGATCATGCCTGCGCAGCAGCGGCACCAGATCGGCACGCGCCGCACCCGGCACTTCGGCAATCGCCTGAATCCACGGCTTCAGCACATATTCGGAATAAAGCGCCACCCGGCCGGTCGCGTCATAGGCAGCGATTGCCGCCAACCCGGCGCGCAGCGCCTCGGCATGGCCGACCTTGACCAGGCTGCGCACCATGCCGATGCAATAGACCACCTTGGCTTTGCGGTCCTTCGCCGATGGGTGTGATGTTGCAAGCGCGCACCCCGCCTGTTCCACCGCGTGACAGCACCGCTCTGCCCACCCCTCGCCCGCCGCCAACCCGGCGCGGTACAGATGATGTGGGCTGATCCGCGTCACATTG
>JAYSSN010000356.1:0-8030 GCA_043720555.1 Rhodobacterales bacterium
CGTTACAAACCGCCGCCAAATCAATGCGTTTCGATCACATAATCCGCTGCAGCAAGCCATTCCGACTCATCTCAGAGCCGCTCTGCGACAGTTTTGCGACGCGGCACCGTACACGAAGGAGGCACAACATGCTCGACCAACTGCCCGGCATCGAAACCGGCATCCGCTTTGGCATCGACGTTCTGGCGATGCTGACACTGGTGTTCGGGCTGTATTATCGGCGTTACCGCGACAAGGAACTGGTCACTGCGGCGGCCATGTTCAACGTCTTTGTCTTTGCGGTCCTGACGGTGTTGTCGTCGGTCGAGTTCAGCATCACGGCGGGGTTCGGCCTGTTTGCGATCCTTGCGCTGTTCACGCTGCGGTCCGAGCAGATCACCAAGATCGAAATCACCTATTTCTTCGGCTCGATCGCCATTGCGGTGATCTGTTCGGTCGTCGGAACGCCCCTGCCGTTCGTGGGGGCCATCGCGCTGGGCGTGGTCATCAGCGCCTATGTGCTGGATCATCCGCTGATCCTGCGATCAGCGGACGGTGTGAAAATCACGCTCGACAAGATCGACCATGACGCCTTGTCAAACCCCGGCCGCATGAAAGCCGATCTGTCAAAGCGGCTGGGTGTAGATGTGATGTCCTATCAGATCACCGCGCTGAACTATGTCAATGACATGGCCAGCATCAGCGTCTTTTACCGCAAGCCCCGGCCCTGAGCCATGCAACAGGACGCGCCAATGGATACCAGAATCGACACCTGGCTTGCCCGGTTTTCCCCACTGTCGCTGGCCGCTTTGAACGCCAAGGCATCCATGCTGACCCGGCAGGACAACAAGTACATCATTCCTGCCGATCTTCTTCAACCCGCCCTTGAGGCCTTTGCCGACCATTTCGACATGCTGGAAATCGACGGCAAACGCGCCTTCACCTATGCCACGCGGTATTTCGATGATGCCGGACAGCGCGCGTATTACGACCACCATCAGGGGCGGCGCAAGCGGGCGAAGGTGCGGGTACGGACATATCTGGATGCGGGCTTCAGCTATCTGGAAGTGAAGCTGAAGGATATCCGCGATGTCACCATCAAAAAGCGCCTGCGCGTGGATAGCCGCCTGAATACATTGGATGCAACCTGCATGGAATTCATCAACACATGCTACCGCGACCAGTACGGCGATGATTTCGACCGCCCCCTGGATCAGACCGTGGCGATGGAATACGAACGCATCACGCTCGTTGCCAAAGAGGGTGGTGAGCGCATGACGATCGACCGGCGCATAGGGTTTTGGTCGGACGAGGTGCACTGCGATGTCGCGCCCGAGATGTGCATTGTCGAGACGAAATCGGCGCGCGGCAACGGCATTGCCGACAAGATCCTGCGCAGTCTGCACCTGCACCCGACCCCGCGCTGTTCAAAGTATTGCATCGCCATGGCCGCTCTGGGTCAGGTGCAGCGTCACAACGGCTTTTTGCCCGCGCTGCGCCGTCTGCGCCTGATGGGTGTCCTGCAGATCGCGGTGCGGCAGGGCGATCCGACCGTCGTTTAGGTCAGGCGATCTCGACCCGGTAGCTTTCGATCACGGTATTCGCCAGCAGCCTGTCGCACATCGCCTTGACCGCAGCCTCGGCGACCGCCATGTCGGTTTCGGCCAGATCAAGCTCGATCACCTTGCCCTGCCGCACGCCGCTGACACCCGCAAAGCCCAGCGTGCCAAGCGCGTGGCGCACCGCCTCGCCCTGCACATCCAGAACGCCTTGCTTCAGCATGACCGTAACGCGCGCTTTCATCCCGTGATCCCCTTTGTCGCTTTTGGCGACCCCATAGCCCCCTGCCCCGGCACGGGCAAGGTCAGTTAATCAGCGTCGGCTTCACCGCGTGCGTGACGTTGGTCGGCAACACACCCAGCCGCCGCGCGAGTTCGGTGTACACATCCGCCAGCGGCCCCGGTTCGCGGGGCGTACCGTCGCGGTCCACAACTTCGGCCACACCGCGCATATCCCACAGACGGCAGCTGTCGGGGCTGATCTCGTCGGCCACGATCAGGCGCATGAAATCGCCCTCCCAGACGCGGCCCACTTCGATACGGAAATCGGCAAGGCGGATGCCGATGCCCATCATCACGCCGGACAGGAAGTCATTCACCCGCAGCGCCAGCGCCACGATATCATCCAGATCCTGCTGGTTGGCCCAGCCGAACGCCACGATATGTTCTTCGGCCACCATCGGTGAGCCCAGTTTGTCGTCCTTGTAGTAGTATTCGACAATCGGGCGCGGCAGCGGCGTGCCTTCGGGGATCCCCAGCTTCTCGCTCAACTGGCCGGCCGCAAAGTTGCGCACCACCACTTCCAGCGGCACGATTTCGGCCATGCGCACCAGTTGTTCGCGCATGTTGATGCGGCGGATGAAATGCGTGGGCACCCCGATATTGTTCAGTCCGGTCATGAAGAATTCGGACAGGCGGTTGTTCAGAACACCCTTGCCTTCGGACGCGCCCTGCTGATCGGCAACCACGGCTTCGTCCTTGAAATACTGGATCAGCGTTCCCGGCTCTGGCCCTTCGTAAAGGATCTTCGCCTTGCCTTCGTAAACCTTTTTGCGGCGTGCCATGGATGCTCCGGATCAGACGCCGAACAGGGGCGGTCAGGCCACCCCTGCAGGCTTTCCTTGGGCTATAAGCCAAGGCATGCTGTCCCGCAAGGCATGGCGCCTTGCGCGGGAGGTCTGGATGGGACGTGCGGTTGTAACCCAAGCCCGGTTTCAGGGGCAGATCGGGCAGGTCAGGGCCCTGCTTGAGGCTGGCGAAGTGATCCTGCGGGGCGATCTGCGCGCACGAATTCCGCGCGATCAGGTGACGGCCTGGCGGGTGGTCGGCGATGATCTGCACCTTGCAACGCCGCTTGGTCCGGTGATCCTGACCGTCGGGGCGTCAGAGGCCAGGGCCTGGGCCCGCGCGCTGGACAAACCGTGTCCCACCTTGCGCGACAAAATGGGGATTGCACCAAAGCGCAAGGTGTTCGCCCTGACCCCTGTGGGCGACGCCGCACTTGAGGCGGCCATCGCCGGGGCTGTGACGCCCGAAATTGCCGCTGCGGGCTTGCTGCTGGCGGTGATCCGCAGCGATGCCGATCTGGCCCGAAGCCTTGCTGTGGCGCAGGCACATCCCGACCTGCCGTTGTGGGTCGCGAACGAAAAAAGGCAGGCCATGGTCAGCGAGGCGATCATCCGCACGTCGCTGCGCGCCGCGGGCCTGATCGACACCAAAAGCTGTGCCGTCAGCGACACCCTGTCGGCCACACGCTACGGCCGCCGCAGGACATAGCCCCCTTGCGGCGCAGGGGTGCCGCGGGCATATACTCGGGCAACATGACATCCAAGGGAGCCCCCCAATGACCACCTTTGACGACCGCGAACGCGCTTTTGAAAGCAAATTTGCCCTTGACAGCGAAATGCAGTTCCGCGCCGAGGCCCGCCGCAACAAGCTGCTGGGCCTGTGGGCCGCCGGGCTGATGGGCAAGTCGGGCGATGACGCGGCCGCCTATGCGATGGAGGTCGTCAGCGCCGATTTTGAAGAGGCCGGGATCGAAGACGTGGTGCGCAAGGTTGCAGGCGATCTGGCAGACAAGGCCAGCGCCGATGCCGTGCGCGCCAAGTTGGCCGAACTGCTGCCCGTCGCCAAGGCGCAACTGATGGACGAAATCTGACGTCTTGCCGGGCGCAGCCGTAAGGGGCCGTCCTGCGGGGCGGCCTTTTCCGTTACGGAATTTCCAGCGCATTTGATCCTTTAACCGCGCCTTTGCCCACTGCCGCTAGCTGTGGTGGCGCAACAGGCGGGGGATTGCATGCAGGCGAGGGTCAAGACGGATGTGATGCCGGGGCAGTTGGCCCGCATGGCATGGCGGTTCGGGTTGTCGGTGGCGATCATGGCGGTGTTCCTGCTGCTGCTGCGCGACCGGCTGGCCACGGCCGATCTGAGCGGCATGCTGGCGGCGCTGGCGCAGGTTGCACTGCACCAGTGGGCGGCGGCACTGGCCGCAATGACCATCAGCTTCTGGGCGGTCGGGCAGTATGACGCGGTGGTGCACCGCCATCTGGCCACGACAGTTGCACCAGCCGAGGCGCGGCGCGCGGGCATCGCTGCGATTGCCATTGGTCAGACTGTGGGCGCTGGCGTGCTCACTGGTGCGCTGATCCGCTGGCGGCTGCTGCGGGGCGTGTCACTGTGGCAGGCGACGCGCATCTCGGTGGCGGTGACGCTGTCATTTCTGGGCGGTTGGGCTGTGGTGACGGGCTTGGTCATCACATTGACGCCGCACGCCCCTTTCAAGGGCCCGGCCCTTGGCGCAGTCGGGCTTGGCATGGTTGTCGCGGTGCTGGGGGGCTTGCAGCCCCATGCGCTGCGCCGCCTGCACCTGCCCAATCTTGCCACCCAATCCCGCCTGATCCTGCTGACCGCGACGGATACGGTTGCGGCCTGCGTGGCACTCTGGGTCTTGCTGCCCGCCGATGCCGCAATGGCCATAGCGGCGCTGCTGCCCGCCTTTCTTGTGGCGCTTGGCGCGGGGCTTGCCACAGGCACGCCGGGCGGTGTCGGGCCGTTCGAGGTGACGTTGCTCGCATTGCTGCCCACGATACCCGAACCAGCCCTGCTGGCAGCGATCCTTGGCTGGCGGCTGATCGGCTATGCACTGCCCGCCCTGCTTGGGGCTGCCCTTGCCGCCGCAGGCCCGGCGCGACGTGCGCGGGGTGCCGACCCGGCGCTGCGCCCGGTGCCGCGCGGCCGGATGGCGCCAACCATCGCGGCGGCGCCGCGCGCCGAGGCGGGACTGGTGCATCAGGGCCGGCTTGCGCTGATGGACAGCCGCCTTGGCGGGGTCTGGATTACCGGGCGCACGGCCCACACGCTGATCGGGGTGCTGGACCCGATCGGGACGGACCAGCCCTCGCGCGCCACCCTGCGCGCCCTTGCCCATCAGGCACAGGCCGAGGCGCGGGTGGCTGCGATCTATAAATGCACCGGCCGCACGGCGGCAACGGCGCGCAGCCTGGGCTGGTGCGTGCTGCCCGTGGCGCGCGAGGCGGTGCTGGATCCCACCGCCTTCGGCCTGAACGGTGCCGTCCATGCCACGCTGCGCCGCAAACTGCGCCGGGCCGAACATGCCGGCGTCACGATCAGCCGGGGTACGGCACACGGCGCGGCCGAACGCGCGGCGCTTGCGCGGCTTTGGGCGCGCGCCCGACACGGCGAGCGCGGCTTTTCCATGGGCCGCTATGACGAGGCGTATCTGGCACACCAGATCCTGTACGAGGCGCGGCACGACGGGCGGCTGCTGGGCTTTGCGAGCTTTCACACCAGCGCGCAGGAATGGACGCTGGATCTGATGCGCCAGTTGCCGGACGCGCCGGATGGCACGATGCACGCACTGGTGACCCATGCCATCGCCATGGCAAAGGCCGCAGGGCTGGCCCGCCTGTCGCTGGCCGCCGCGGGGGCACCGGGGGCGCTGCCGCGACCGTTCCGGCGGATGATCGCTGCGGATGATGCGGGACTTCAGCGCTTCAAACAGATGTTTGCGCCGCGCTGGCAACCGCTTTACCTCACGGCCCCCGGCCGGGCCGCGCTGACCATCGCCGGGGCTGAAATCGCCCGCGCCATTTCCCGTCCGGCCCCGCTGCGCACCCATTCCGCGCAAGATCATCATGCGGAATATGGAATTGCCTCGGCCCCGCCCGCATGGCACACGGGCGCGTGATACATATCCTGCCATGAGGCCGCCATGACCGACGCTTTGTCCAAACTTCTTGCCACCCGTGACTGGCTGATGGCCGACGGGGCCACCGGGACGAACCTGTTCAACATGGGCCTGTCGTCAGGGGAACCGCCAGAGCTGTGGAATGTCGATCAGCCCGACAACATCCGCACGCTTTACAAAGGTGCGGTCGATGCCGGGTCAGACATCTTTCTGACCAACACCTTTGGCGGCAACGCCAGCCGCCTTAAGCTGCACAATGCCCAGAACCGCGTACACGAACTGAACCGCCTCGGCGCGGCCATCGGGCGCGAGATTGCCGATGCGTCAGGCCGCACGGTGATCGTTGCAGGCTCCGTCGGCCCGACGGGCGAGATTTTTGAACCCATGGGCGCGCTCACCCATGCCCGCGCGGTCGAGATGTTTCACGAACAGGCCGAAGGGCTGAAGGCCGGCGGCGCGGACGTGCTCTGGGTCGAAACCATCAGCGCCGCCGAGGAATACAAGGCCGCGGCCGAGGCGGCTGCCCTTGCAGGCATGCCCTGGTGCGGCACGATGAGCTTTGATACCGCAGGCCGCACGATGATGGGCCTGACCTCCGCCGCGATGGCAGACATGGTGGAAACCCTGGCCAATCCGCCCATCGCCTTTGGCGCCAATTGCGGCGTCGGCGCGTCTGATCTGATGCGCACCGTGCTGGGCTTTGCCGCCCATGGCACCGCGCGCCCGATCATCGCCAAGGGCAACGCGGGCATCCCGAAGTACCACGACGGCCACATCCACTATGACGGCACACCGGACCTGATGGCCGAATATGCGGTGCTTGCGCGCGATGCCGGTGTGCGGATCATCGGCGGCTGCTGCGGCACCATGCCCGACCATCTGCGCGCCATGCGGGCCGCACTCGAATCGCGGCCACCCGGCCCGCGCCCGACACTCGAGGCGATTGCCGCAACGCTGGGCGGGTTCTCATCCACCTCGGACGGCACGGGCGATCAGTCGGGCGAGCCGAAACGCGAACGGCGCGGGCGGCGCGGCTGACACCGCCCTGTTTTTTCTTTGAAAAAAGACTCACCAAACACCCGAGCTGATCCGGGCGCTTGCCCGGTCAGCGACACAAAACGGCTTGCGCGCGGCACGCGCGCTCTGCATGGCACCCGCAGGCAGGCCGCAGCCCGTCAGAACAAGCGCAGCTGATCGCCCACCCGCACCGGCACCGCAAACAGATCGCACCGCAGCGGTGGCAATCCCCCCGCAAGGCCAAAGCGCCTGCGCGCCACATCCATCCGCTTGGCGTGCAGATCGGCCCAGATCCCCTGCCCCGTCATGCGCACCCCGAAGGCCGGGTCGTAATCGCGCCCACCGTGCAATTCGCGTACCCGTCCCATCACCCGCGCCGCCCGGTCGGGAAACCGCGCCTCGACCCAATCACGGAACATCCCCGCCACTTCCAGCGGCAGGCGCAGCGGGATTGATGTTGCATGCCGCGCGCCCGCCGCGGCCGCAGCCTGCAAAATCGCCTCCAACTCATGATCGGTCAGCGCCGGGATCAGGGGCGAGACCTGCACGCGCACCGGAATGCCCGCCGCCGCGAGCGCCCGTATCATCGCCAGCCGCCGCGCCGGGCGCGGCGCGCGCGGCTCCATCTTGCGCGCCAGATCATCGTCCAGAGTGGTGATCGACACACTGACGGCGGCCAGCCCGTCCGCCGCCATGGCCCCCAGCAGATCAATGTCACGCTCCACCAGCGCGCCGCGCGTCGTCACCCAGACCGGATGGCGAAAATCGCGAAGTACCCCCAACACCTGCCGCATCAGGCCATGCTCTGCCTCGACCGGCTGATACGGATCTGTATTGGTGCCGATCGCCATGGTGCCCACAGCGTAGCCCGGTTTGCGCAACTCTGCCGCCAGCACATCGGCGATGCCGGGCCGCGCGATCAGGCGTGTTTCAAAATCCAGACCCGGCGACAGGTTCAGGAATGCATGGCTGGGCCGCGCATAGCAATAGATGCAGCCGTGTTCGCACCCGCGGTACGGGTTGACCGAGCGGTCAAACGGCAGATCGGGTGATGTCTGCCAGGTAATTGCGGACCGTGGTCGTTCCTGGCGCACCTCGGTGCGGATCAGGCGGTCGTCTTCGGCGATATCCCAGCCATCATCCACGCGTTCGCGGCTGTGGCCTTCAAACCGCCCGGTCGCATTGCCCAGCGCGCCGCGCGCACGGAGGCGCTGGCCGGGCAACAGGGTGGGATCGGGCTTGTCCATGCCGCGACACTAGAACATTAA
>JAYSSN010000357.1:0-7937 GCA_043720555.1 Rhodobacterales bacterium
GCATGCCTTGCGCGAGCGGCCGGAGGTGCTGGAGGCGCACCGGCTGGCGGGGGATATCGACTACATCCTGAAAGTTCGGGTCAAGAACGCGCGGGCCTATGACACGTTTTATCAGGCGCTGATTTCCGAAGTGCGGATCTACAACGTGACGGCGCTGCTCAGCATGGAAGAGATCAAATCGACGACGGTGCTGCCGCTGTAAGGGCGGACCGGGGGGCCGCCCCCGGACCCCGGGATCGTCTCAAACCGCGAAAGTCAGGCCGCTTGCACCATCAGGCTTTCCAGCCCGTGGAAGTGATAGACATTGGCATAGCGCGGGATGGTGGTCAGGCGCAGCCCCGGCAGTCGTTGAAACAGGATTGGCAGGGCGATCTGCAACTCCAGCCGGGCGAGGGGGGCACCAACGCAGAAATGCAGGCCCGCGCCAAAGCTGACATGGGGTTTGGGCGCGCGCGCGGGTTCGAAGGCGTCGGGGTCATCCCAGACGTCGGGATCGCGGTTGGCGGCGCCCAGAAGCAGGGCCACCTGATCGCCGCGCTGAAAGGTGTGGCCCATGATTTCAACGGGTGCATAGGCCCAGCGGGTGAACATGTGCAGCGCGGGATCAAAGCGCAGAATTTCCTCGACCGCCACGTCGGGGTTTGCGAGTGCGCCTTGGGTGCCGGTTTCCAGCAGCGCCTTGACGCCATTGCCGATGGTATGCACCGTGGCCTCGTGACCTGCGTTCAGCAGCAGGATGCACGTCGAGATCAGCTCGTCAGTCGAAAGTTTCTGGCCATCCGCCTCAGCCGCGATCAGATGGGTGATAAGGTCGTCCGCGGGTGTGCGGCGGCGGGCGTCAATGTAGCTGCGCATGAACGTCGCGAAGGCGGTGGTTGCGGCCACAGCGCGGTCTTCATCGGTGCGTGTGCGGCGGGCCTGATACATGCCGACCATGGCGTTGGACCATGCCAGCAGATCGGGGGCCATGTCCTCTGGCACCCCCAGCAGGCGGGCGATGATGATGACGGGCAGTTTCTGGGCGAACGCGGGCAAAAGATCGAACGGCCCTTCCGGCAGGGTATCGATCAACCGGTGCGACAGCGCGGTGATCTCGGGGGCAAGCTCGGCTATGCGGCGCGACGTGAAGGCGCGCAGCACAAGTCCGCGCAGGCGGGTGTGGCGGGGGGGCTCCAGCTCCAGCATGGAATGCGCCTCGACCGCGTAGAAGGGCGTCAGGTGGCCGGGCACGGGGATGATGCGTTCGGCAGGGGTTTCGCGACCAAAGCGGCGGTCGCGGAAAATGGCATTGATCGCCGCTGCATTGCCGGTGCAGATCAGCGCGTAATCCGCCCAGTGAAAGAATGGGCCATGCGCGCGTGCGGCCTCATAGAACGGGTAAGGGTTCTGCACAAAGGCGGGGTCGGTGGGAGATTGGGCAAGCGTTTTCATCGGGGCAGGCGGATCATGTCTTGGGCGACCATCACGCCCAGCACAACGATACCGGCCCCGAAGGTTTGCAGCCAGCTCCAGTCAGCCCCAAGTCCAAACGCGATGATCATCACATAGAAGGGCACGGCGTTCATGTGCAGGCTGGCGGTCCCGATCCCAAGGCGTTCGACGGATATGATCCACAGGATCTGACTGATGGCCAGCGAGCCGATGCCGAAGATGGCTAGTGCGCCCAGCTGTTTCGCGCCAAGGGCCGCCCATTGTACCGGTGCCCCGCCAATGGCCGCCCAGGTCAGACTGATGGCCAGCATCGCCAGAAACGCCCCCGCCACTGTCAACGCCGTGCGTCCCAGGGGTGTCATGTCGGGTAAGCTGGTCACCGTGGCCCGCGACCCCCAGGCGAAAACCGTACACGAGGTAAAGGCCGCCAGCGCACCCACACCCAGATCAAGGCTGAACCCACCCTGCGCCAGTGCGATCAGACCGCCAAAAAGACTGAGGCACAGCCCGGCAATCACTGCGGCCGTGACGCGGCGACCATCCAGCAGCACTTCGAGTGCGATGCCGGTGATGGGCATCGATGCTGTGATGATGGAAACGGTGATGGCATCGGTATAGGCCTGCCCGATCACCAGCAGCACGGCACCAAGGCCGATGCAGATGCCGCCAATACCAACGCCCATGCCCCAGCGTGCCTTGCGGATCGGGCCAAACCCCTCAACAGCCAGCCACACGGACATCAGCACCAGTGCCGCCAGCCCCGTCCGCATCGCTGTCAGCGGCAAAGGCGGGATCAGCGGGATAACCAGATCCGCCGCCGGCAGACCTGCCGCCCAGACGAGCATGGATGCGACGCAGATCAGGTTTGCGGTGACAAGGTTGTGCGCAATGACGGGTGAGGTTGTCATGCCGACACATCTAGCCGGGGGCAGGGCGGATAGCTGTCCTGTCCCCGACAGATTTGCACCTCAGGCTGCCGAAAGCGCGGCAACGATGGCCCCGAAATCGGCGGCCTTCAGGCTCGCGCCACCGACAAGTGCACCGTCGACATGCGGCACGGCAAAGATCTCTACCGCATTCGATGGCTTGACCGACCCGCCGTACAGCAGCCGCACGCCGGATGCCTGCGCCCCGATCCGTTCGGTCAGCCGGGCGCGCAGAAAAGCATGCACCTCGGCAATCTGGGGGATCGTCGGCGTGCGCCCGGAACCGATGGCCCAGACGGGTTCATAGGCGATGACCAGTCGGGCGGCGGTCATATCCGTGGGAACCGAGGCCATTTGGACCGCAATCACATCCAGCGTCTGCCCCCCGTCGCGCTGCGCTTCGGTCTCGCCGATGCAGATGACGGCGATCAGGCCCGCATCGCGCGCGGCAAGCGCCTTGGCATGCACATCGGCGTTCGTCTCGGCGTGATCGGCGCGGCGTTCGGAATGGCCCAGAATCACATGCCCCGCCCCGGCATCCGCCAGCATTGCCGCCGACACATCACCGGTGTGCGCACCCGTTGCTGCGGCATGGCAGTCCTGTCCGCCAACCAGCAGCGATGATCCCTTCGCGGCCCAGGCCATCTGCGCAATCAGCGTGGCGGGGGGGCACAGCAGCATGTCGCAGGCAGGGGCAGGATGGGCGGCGATCAGCGCCTTGACCTCGGCCAACGATGCTGACAGCCCGTTCATCTTCCAGTTTCCGGCGGCGAGCTTGCGCATTCATTCCTCCCATGCGGTTGGGTCAGACCTACCTGCTGCACCGCGCCGGGAAAAGGGGGCTTTGTCGCTTTCGCCATTGCCGGAGTATCGGCGCCGCAGGCACGCGCGCGGCAGGGTGCCAAAGGAAAGGCAAGCGCCAGGAAAGGCAAGCGCCGCCGCCGCTCTGCCTGATGACCGTGTCAGGCGGCGGGCTGGTCTTTGAACTTGATCGACTCGCCGCAGCCGCAGGCTTCGGCCACGTTCGGATTGCGGAACTTGAAGCCTGCATCCAGCAGGGCGGCTTCATAGTCGATCTCGGTGCCGATCAGGAACATCTGCGCCATCGGTGCAATCAGCACCCGCGCGCCATCCTGTTCCACGATTTCATCCAGCGGGTTCACGTCCGCCACATAGTCCATCGTGTATTCCATACCCGCGCAGCCGCCCTTCCTGACGCCGATGCGCAACCCCGTGGACCCCTGCTTTTCCATCAGCCGCGCGATCTGGCGGGTGGCAGCGGGGGTCAGTGTGACGGCGGCTTTGCCGGGAATGCCGAACATGGTGATATCTCCTTCGCTTTCAATCTAGGGCGAAAGGTCCGGGATTCCAAGCGGGGTCAGGTGTTGCAGTGCCCAAACCGTGGCGAAAGACACGATGATGGCCCAGGCGAATGACGCCAGCGTGCCGATGATGACGTATTCGCTGACGGCGCGGTCATCGCCCACACTGCCAAAGCGCAGCACGGATTTGGCCGCGATCAGGAACCCTATACCTTCGGGCATGCCGGTCATGACAAGGGTAAAGATCAGCCCGCGTTCCAGCAACCCGATCGTGCGCCCGCCCCCCGTCAGGCCCTGGGGCGAGGATGCGGCCCATGGCGCCATCAGCAGTCCAATGGCAAAGCCGCCTGCGCGGGTCGCCAGGATCAGGCCCGTCAGCAACACCATTCCCGAGGGCAGTACCGGCAGCGCCTTGGCCGCGCCGTCCTCTGCCCAGATCCCGGTGCCGAGGATGCCGTCATCGGTGACGGGCACGATATCGCCGGCCCACAGGCCGGATGCCCACAACTCGGGCACCCACCATGCGACAGCGACCAGGGTCGCCACATGCAGCACCTGATCCACCACAAAGGGCCACAGCCCCCGCCAGGACGACCATGCCTTGCCCGCGTCCAGCACCAGATGTGCGGCCGCCAGCGCGAACAGGACCGGGTGCAGCGTGCCCGTGGCGACAATCGCTGTGGCCAGAACGATGCTGATATGGGCGGCAAGGGCGACGGGATTGCGTTTGTTGGCTGCCATCCAGTTGGTCTGAAAGACGAAATCGGCCAGCGCATGGGCCAGGACAAGGGCGATCAGGGTGTTGGTCATCATGCCTCCCAAAGCGCGCCTTCAAAGGCGGCGAGCGCGTTATGCAATGCCTGAAATCCAGCACCGGCAAGGCGGGATTGCATGGCTTGGCGGGTGATTTTCAGACGATCAGCAAGGTCCTGATGTGTTTGCCAGTCGGATTTCAGCGCCATCGCGACGGCCTGCGCCTGGGCCTGTGTCCAGCTCCGGCTTTGCCATTCGACAAGATCGAAGATCGCCGTTTGCCACGTCTGATCCGGCGTACGTCCACCGGCGATGAAAAGCCTGCGATGTTTCGGCATGACATCCAGATGGCTGCCCGACACAAAAAAGGCGCGCCCGGTAGCGTCAGACAGATTTGCGGTGCCAAGGCGTTCGACAGGCCCGAGACCTGCCGAAATGCGGGTTTCGATCCCGATGCCCGAGGCGCGCAGATCCGCAAGCAGGATGAGGCAGGCCCTGAGAACCAGACCGGCATTGGCGATAACGATCTGCCAGCCATCGCCGCGGAACCGTGTAAAGCGCGTATCGGCATCGGCAATGTCAGTCAGATCGCGCGCTGTTTTGGACAGCCGCTGCATCGCATCTTCGACCTGCGTCGGTCTTGCCTTCTGCGAGCGAACCAGATCGCCGGTCAGGACCGCGGCCATTGCAGGACTGTGCAGAGGTTGGCTTTTCATAAAGCAAACAATAAAGGCTGCCTGTGTAAAAGCAAACCATTTGTGCTGCTTCTTAAAAAGAAAGTGAAAATAGTTGCTTTATGGAAAGCAAGCCGCACGCGCTGCTTTGTCGGCCTTACATGAAGCCCAATTCCAGCTTTGCTTCGTCCGACATCATCTCCATCCCCCAGGGCGGGTCAAAGGACATCTGCACATTCACATGCTTGACCCCGGCAAGGGGTTCCACCGCATCGGCCACCCAACCCGGCATTTCGCCCGCTACGGGGCAGCCGGGGGCGGTCAGGGTCATGGTGATATCAACCTCGTTTTCGGGGTTGATATCAATGGTATAGACCAGGCCAAGATCAAAGATGTTGACCGGAATTTCCGGGTCGTACACCGTGCGGCAAGCGCCCACCACGTCGTCATACAGCGGATGATCCGTGCTGGATGGCCGGATCAGGGGCGTTCCTTCGACAATGGGCTGATGATCGGTCATGGCGCACCCCGGCTGCTTCCTGACAGTTTATATAGGGAATTTCGGCCGCAGCGTCCAGACCCGCGCGTGACCGTACATCAGAACGGGATCTCGTCATCCAGATCGCTGCGCCCACCGCCGCCGCCCCCGCCGCCTGCAGGCGCGCGCCCGCCGCCCGATGCGCCGCCACCGTCATAGCCGCCATCGCGGTCATCGTAACCGCCGCCACCGCCACCGCCACCGCCCGAACCGCCGCCTTCACGGCCGTCCAGCAGGGTCAGCGTGCCCCCGAAGTTGCGCAACACGATTTCGGTGGAATAGCGGTCAGCGCCGGATTGATCCTGCCATTTGCGGGTTTCCAGCTGGCCCTCGATATAAACCTTCGAGCCTTTTTTCAGATATTGCTCGGCGATCTTGGCAAGATTTTCATTGAAGATCGCGACGGAATGCCATTCGGTCCGCTCTTTGCGCTCGCCCGAACTTTTGTCGCGCCAGTTTTCGGACGTGGCAATCCGCAGGTTCACCACCTTGCCGCCGTTCTGGAACGACCGCACTTCCGGGTCGCGCCCCAGATTGCCCACGATGATAACCTTGTTGACCGACCCTGCCATGACGTCTTCCTTTCTTACGAATCTCTTTATTCCCCGGCAGACTGCACGGGGGATGGTTAACGAAGCATTATCCCCCATGGCGTGAACCTGCAACTCGGGTTGCAGACGGCGGAGCGGAAGAATGGGTGCAGCGCAGCGGCAGCAAAGGCGCGCCCGACCCGTGACAGGCACCCTGCGCGGGCCTTCGCCACCTGTTCTGGCGCCCGCTCACACACCCACTGGAAAATGCGCGGGAAATGCCTATACTCCGCCGCGTCATTGAAGCCGGGGATGCGTTTCATGCAGCGATTGCGAGTGTCGGTTTTGGTGGCGGGCATGCTGGGCATGTCAGGTGAAGCGATTATGGCGGAAGGGTTGCGGCTTGCGCCGTCGGGCGGCAATCGCGGCTCGCTGTTTCAAAACCAGACAGCACTTCTGGACGGCCGGCTGAGCCAGCAATACGAAGGCTCGGCGCGGTTGCGGCCAGACAGCGGGATCACAATTTCGACGGCGTCAAACGAATCTGTGCCGGATTACCGCGGGCGCTATCGTGGCGAATACATGCCCGTCGCCCAGGCGGCTGCGCGCAAGTATGCAGTGCCCGAGGATCTGTTCCTGCGCCTTGTGCAGCAGGAGTCGGGCTGGAACCCCAATGCGGTCTCGTCCAAGGGGGCGACCGGTCTGGCGCAGCTGATGCCCGGAACGGCGCGGCGGCTGGGGGTGGATATCAACAATCCCGCCGACAACCTGGAGGGCGGCGCGCGCTATCTGCGGGCGATGTATGACAGGTTCGGATCATGGCGGCTGGCGCTCGCTGCCTATAACGCGGGCCCCGGCGCGGTCGAGAAATACGGCGGCATCCCGCCCTATGCCGAAACGAAGAACTACGTGAACGCGATCATGGGGTAGGACGGGCACGATTGCCCATCACGAATGACGCGCTGACGGCAGTCAATTTTCGTATTTTCATTATATATAACGGAATACTGCGTGATTTCGGCGCGGTGCCGTCAACGCTTTTGAAACATGGCATGAACGGGCGGATGGATCAGGCCGCGCGCAGATCACCCACCATAGTGGTCACTCTGCCGCCATCTTGATCACGGGTTCCATCTGCGCGAGCACCGCATCGGGCAGGTGGCATTTGATCTGATGGCCGCCCTCCAGCACCCGCACGGGGGGCATCTCGCGGTCGCAGAGGCCAGCAGGCAGCACCTCAGATTTCCAGCGGCAGCGGGTCTGAAACGGGCAGCCGGGCGGCGGGTCCATGGCTGACGGAATATCGCCTTCCAGCACGATGCGCTTGCGGATCACCTTGGTGTCGGCAATCGGCACCGCCGAAAGCAGCGCTTCGGTATACGGGTGGTAGGGCGGCGAGAACACCTGATCGGTGGAGCCCATTTCCACCACATGGCCCAGATACATCACCATCACCCGGTCGCTGAGGTAGCGCACGATCGACAGATCATGGCTGATGAACAGCAAGGTCGTGCGGTTCTTGCGCTGGATGTCCATCAAAAGTTCGGTCACCGCCGCCTGCACCGATACATCGAGCGCGCTGACCGGTTCATCGGCGACCACCACCTTGGCGCCGCCCGCAAAGGCGCGCGCGATCCCCACCCGCTGCTTCTGGCCCCCCGACAACTGACGCGGCATGCGGTCGGCGAAGGCGCGCGGCAGTTTCACCAGGTCGAGCAATTCCAGCATCCGCGCCGCGCGGTCAGCATCGCTGCTGCCTTGCC
>JAYSSN010000358.1:0-3081 GCA_043720555.1 Rhodobacterales bacterium
CGCGCAGCAGCCGCAGGACACCGCCAACTGGTATGCGCCGTCCATGTACAACGTGGTCAAGCAGAACGGCCTGAATGTGCATCTGGTGATCAAGCCGGATGTCGATTGCGTGGTGAACTCCGGCCTTGGCTCGGTGCGCGGGGCGCGCATGGCCGAGAACCGGCGCAGCGATGTGACCGGCACCCAGCAGCAGCGCCTGACCGACCCGCTTGTCTGGCGCTATGGCACCTGGCAGCCGACCACCTGGGACGATGCGCTGGATCTCGTGGCCCGCGTCACGGCCCGCGTGATAACCAAGGAAAACGAGGACAACCTGTTCGTGTCGATGTTCGACCATGGCGGCAGCGCCGGGGGCTATGAGAACACCTGGGGCACCGGCAAGCTTTACTTCGAGTCGATGAAGGTCAAGAACTGCCGCATCCACAACCGCCCGGCCTACAACTCGGAGGTGCATTCGACCCGCGATATGGGCGTGGACGAACTGAACTACAGCTACAGCGACTATGAGGTGACGGATACGATCTTCCTGATCGGGGCCAACCCGCTGGAAACCCAGACCAACCTGTTCCTGAACCACATGATGCCGGGAATGCGCAATGGCGCGCGGGTGCTTGTGGTCGATCCGCGTCGGACGGTGACGGTCAATGCCTGCGAAGAAGTCGCAGGGGCCGAGCACGTCATGCACCTGCAGATCAACTCTGGCACTGACCTTGCGCTGTTCAACGCGCTCTTCACCGAGATTGCCGACAAAGGCTGGGTCGATGCCGATTTCATCGCGGCGTCGACCATCCAGGGCGACGTGGCGGTGCCCGAGGACGCGCAGCATCCGTCGGCGCTTGGATCTTTCGAAGCGGCACGCGCGGCCTGCAAGTTGTCGCTGGCCGAGGCGGCCGAAATCTGCGGCGTGAGCGCCGAGGACATTGCCAAGGCTGCCGCCTGGATCGCTGAACCCAAGGAAGACGGGTCGCGCCGCAAATGCGTGACGGCCTACGAGAAAGGCATCATCTGGGGTAACGACAACTACCGCACCGTCGGGGCGCTGGTGAACGTAGCCCTCGCCACCGGCAACATCGGGCGCGAGGGTGGTGGCGTGTGCCGTCTGGGCGGGCATCAGGAAGGCTACTACCGCCCCGGCGACGGCCATGTCGGCCGTCCGGCTCCTTACGTCGATCAGTTGCTGATCGCGGGGCAGGGCAAGGTCCACCACATCTGGGCTAACGATCACTACAAGACCACGCTCAACGCCTCGGAGTTCAAGCGCATCTACAACAAGCGCACAAACATGGTGAAAGAGGCGATGGACGCCAGCCAGGGCAAGACCCGCGCCGAACAGGTGGATGCCATCGTGGCGGCCATCGACGCAGGCGGCATCTTCTCGGTCAACGTCGACATCATCCACAGCCAGATCGGACAGGCCGCCCATGTAATCCTGCCGGCGGTCGAGGCGGGCGAGATGAACCTGACCTCGATGAACGGCGAACGCCGCTTGCGGCTGACGGAAAAGTACATGGACGGCCCAGGCCAGGCGATGCCCGACTGCCTGATTGCGGCCCGTCTGGCCAACCATCTGGAACGGGTTCTGACCGAGGACGGTCGCGCCGATTATGCCGCACAGTTCAAAGGCTATGACTGGCAGACCGAAGAAGACGCCTTCATGGACGGCTACAACAAAGGCAACCCCGAGGTCACCTATGCCCGGCTGCGCGACATGGGCACCAACGGTGTGCAGGAACCGGTGACCGGCTTTGCTGACGGAAAACTCGTCGGTACGGCGCGGCTCTATGAGAACGGCGAGTTCAACCGGCATGGCCGCGAAGACAAGAAGGCTCTGTTCTGCATGGGCGCATGGCGTGGGCTGCAGGCGGCGGGCAAGGACGCGCAGAAGGCGGCGCACCGGTTCCTGATCAATAACGGCCGGTCCAACCTCAACTGGCAGAACTGGTTCCTCGACCAGGACAACGACTTTGCCATGGATCGCTTCCCGTTGCCCTTCATCCAGATCAACCCCGACGACGCTGCCGAACTGGGCGTGACGAACGGTGATCTGGTCGAGATCCACAACGATGTCGGTGCAACGCAGGCGATGGTCTACATCGAACCCACTGCCCGCCGGAATGAGACGTTCATGCTGTTCGGTGCACCCGGCGGCACGCAAGGCAACGTGATCAACGCGGGGGTGAACGAACTGATCCTGCCGAACTACAAGCAGACCTGGGCCAACATCCGCAAGATCGCGGACGCGGGGCCAGCCACGGCAAAGCTCAGCTTCAAATCATGGGAAGTGGCTCTCTGACAAGCTGTCAGCCGCGCCCGGCCAGAGCGGGCGCGGCTGGAATGACGGTGAACGGGGGACACCTTGAAACTTTGCTATGTGATGTCATCGTCGCGGGGTGGAACCGACCCGCTATTGGCAAATGTCGCGCAGCAACTGATGCAGCGCGGTCTCCGACTCTGCGGTGCGGTGCAGGTCAACACTGAACGGCATGGCAGCCGTCACTGTGATATGGACCTGATGGTTCTGCCCGACGGACCGGCCTTTCGTATCTCGCAGAACCGCGGAAACTTGGCGCGGGGGTGCCGTCTCGATGCGAGCTCACTGGAAACCGCTGTCGCCCGCATCGCGGGTTCGGTTGATGCCGGCGCGGACCTGCTGATTATCAACAAGTTCGGCAAGCATGAGGCTGAAGGACGAGGATTCCGTCATGTCATTGCCGGAGCATTGGAGCGCGAAATGCCTGTGCTGGTCGGTCTGAATGCCCTCAATCGCGAAGCGTTCGAAAACTTCTGTGGCGGATTGGCGACTGAAATTCGCGCTGACGTAGGTGCTATCCTTGATTGGACGAGGCAAGCCTCGGCAATCAAGAGTTTGCCACGAGACGCGGTTTTACACAGTGCCGATTACAGGACTTGAACGTGCTTCTATGGCAGCGGTGCTCGACTGAGGTCTCCGGCCTTGCATGAGTTGTTGACCCGCGGCGCTTGGGCGCCCTGTTACAGGCGGGCCAGTTCAGGGTCTTGTCGGTCGGCGTGTTCGGTTTGCTCATCCACCCCAGCGATCACGCTGGATTCACAAGATGAATC
>JAYSSN010000359.1:0-3078 GCA_043720555.1 Rhodobacterales bacterium
TCTGAAACTCGCCAACGGCAGCTGGATGCAGATGAATGAGCGCCGCACCCGTGACGGCGATGTGGTGATCCTGTTGCAAGACGTCACCGACGAGATGCGCATGCGCTGCGCGATCGAGGCCTTGTCGGATGGCTTTGCACTGTTTGACCGGGACGAACGGCTGGTCATGACCAATCAGCAATACCGTGACATCTTTCCCGAACTTTTCGACGTCATTGTACCTGGGGTGACGGTGACCGGGATATTGCGGGCCGGGCTGGCCCTTGGCCTTTATCCCGAAGGCACCGGGCGCGAGGAAGAGCATCTGCAAGAACGCCTTGCGATGCACCGCGAGGCCGATGGCGACCAGACATTGCAGACCACCGATGGCCGCTGGATCAGGCGCGTTGACCGTGCCACCCCCGACGGCGGCCGCGTCTGTCTGCGCGGCGATATTTCAGGACTGAAGGCCCAGGCCGACGCCCTTGAGGTCGCCCGCGTGGCGGCAGAGGCCGCAAATCGTGCCAAATCGGCCTTCCTCGCCAACATGACCCACGAAATCCGCACGCCCATGAACGGTGTGGTCGGCATGGCCGAGCTGTTGTGCGACACCGTGCTGACCGACGAGCAGCGCCTGTTCGCCGAAACCATCCGCTCGTCGGGCGAGGCGCTGCTCGTCATCATCAACGACATTCTGGACTACTCCAGGATCGAGGCCGAACGCCTGACCTTTCATCCCGAACCCTTTGATCTGGAGCGCACGATCCACGAGGTCAGCATGCTGTTGCAGCCCCGTGCGCGGGCAAGGGGGATCGACCTGCTGATCGACTTCGACATGTTCCTGCCCACCCGCTTTGTCGGCGATCCGGGGCGCATCCGGCAGGTGCTGACCAACCTGGTCGGCAATGCCGTGAAATTCACCGAAACCGGCCATGTCATCGTCCGCGTTGTCGGCATCGAAGGCGCACCGGGCCACCAGCAGGTGCATATCAACGTCGAAGATACCGGCATCGGCATCGCCGCCGCCGATGTCGAACACATTTTCGGTGAATTCAATCAGGTCGAAACCGCCTCAAACCGCAAGTTTGAAGGCACCGGCCTCGGGCTTGCCATCACGCGCCAGCTGGTTGAACGCATGGGGGGGGCCGTGTGGGTGGACAGCGAACTGGGGCGCGGGTCAAACTTCGGCTTTCGTCTGCCCCTGCCCGTCGCCGAAGAGGCTGCCGGGCCGCCGGTACCCTGCGAAATTCGCCGCGCGCTGGTCGTGGATGACCAGTTCATCAACCGCACCATACTGGAGCGTCAGCTGGTGCCCTGCGGTATCGATGTGACACTCTGCCGCTCTGGCGCTGATGCGCTGGCCCTGCTGGCCACCGATGGCGATTTTGATGTCATCATCACCGACCATTACATGCCCGACATGGACGGCCCGACGCTCGCCGGCCGGATCCGCGCGCTGCATGCCAAAATGCCGATACTGCTGCTGTCATCCGACCTGGGTGGTACGGTCGACAAAACCCATCTCGACGCCGTCCTGCAAAAACCCCTGCTGCGCGCCGATCTTTACCGCCGCCTGCACGCCCTGACCGTGCCCGCCGCAGCCACGCCGTTGCCGGCCCTCGTCCTGCTGCGCCCGATGCGGGTGCTGACCGCTGAAGACAACCGCACCAACCAACTGGTATTTCGCAAGATGGTGCAGGATCTACCGATCGACCTGACCTTCGCCAGCAACGGGCGCGAGGCGGTTGCATTATTCCAATCGGTGCAACCCGACCTGATTTTCATGGATATCTCGATGCCAGAAATGGACGGACGCGAGGCAGCGTCCGCCATCCGCGCATTGGAAGAAGGCTCGCACTGCCGCGTGCCGATCGTGGCGCTGACCGCCCATGCCATGGAGGGCGACGATACTGGCATCCTCGCCGCCGGGATTGACGCATACATGACCAAACCGCTGCGCAAATCGGCCATCGCCGCGATCATGGCCGCGCATTGCCCGCCCGGCGCGCAGCCATTCAGCCCGGATCAGGCGGCGGTGTCCTGAAGCGCGCGGTTCACAAACACCATCCGGTCGCCCGCTGACTGGCCCGCGTCGAATGCATAACCCCCGGTCGTGAAATCGCGCAGATCGCGCGGGTCGGTCAGGCGGTGATCCATCACGAAACGTGCCATGGCCCCGCGCGCCCGTTTCGCCAGAAAGCTGATGGTCTTGGCGCCGCCCACCCGGTCTTCTAAAAACACCGGCGTGATAACGCGCAGCTTCAGCGCCTTTGACTGCACCGCGCCGAAGTATTCGATCGACGCGCAGTTCACCAGTATATCCGTAGCCACCTCGGCCGCCGCGGCATTCAGCGCCTTTGAAATCTTGCTGCCCCACCAGTCATAAAGGTTCGCACCCCGCCGCGTTGCCAACCGGCTGCCCATTTCCAATCGATAGGGCTGGATCGCGTCCAGTGGCCGCAGCAACCCGTAAAGCCCCGACAATATCCGCAGCGATCCCTGTGCATAGCGCAGCGCGTCGTTGCTGAAGGTTGCGGCCTCCAGCCCCGCATAGGTATCACCCGCAAACATCATTGCGGCAGGCTTTACCACGTCAGGCACCTTGTCGAACGCCATGAACCGATCCCGGTTCAAGCGCGCCAGCGGCCCGGATATATCCATCAGCGCCTGCAAATCCGCGACCGACAGCTTTCGCGCCACCCGCACCAAGGCCGATGCATCCGCCAGAAACGCAGGCACCGTGGCCTGCATGCCACCGGGCAAGGGCACTGGCGACAGATCCAGCTTTTTGGCCGGCGAAATGATGGTCAGCATGGCTGTTTCCTTTTTCCGCAACGTTGCGGCGCAGGCCGTGGCGTCCGGATGCGTCGCCGCGCGGGCTCAGGCCTCGCGCAACACGTCCAGAAACGCCTGCCCGAACCGTTCGATCTTCGCATCACCCAGCTCTCCCGCCCGTTCCAGTTCCGCCAGCGTCGATGGCCGCGCTTCGGCAATCTTGCGCAACTGCCCCTGGCTGAGGCTCAGCGGTTTGCCGGTTCCATCCGCACCCCGCGTCAGCGTCAGCTGGACATGCGCAAGCCGGTCAAACACCGCGCCTGC
>JAYSSN010000360.1:0-3077 GCA_043720555.1 Rhodobacterales bacterium
TCTTGAGGCGAAGCGGGGCGTGGGAACGGCTGGACGGCAGACCTGCCAACACATTGAGACTAAAAAAAATGACAGACTATCAACCACATAGACTTTCCGTTGCGCCCATGATGGACTGGAGTGACCGCCATTGCCGGTATTTTCACCGCCTGATGACGCGGCGGGCGATGCTTTACACGGAAATGGTCACAGCGCCGGCTGTAATCCATGGCCCGCGTGATCGGCTTTTGGGTCATCATGAAGCAGAACACCCTGTGGCGCTGCAACTCGGCGGGTCTGATCCGCAAGAGCTTGCGGCGGCAGTACGTGCAGCGGTGCCCTTCGGCTATGACGAGATCAACCTGAATGTCGGCTGTCCATCGGACCGGGTGCAATCCGGCTGCTTTGGTGCCGTTCTGATGGAGCGTCCTGCCCTGGTTGCCGATTGTGTTGCCGCGATGATGGCTGAAACGGACGTGCCGGTAACCGTAAAGTGCCGGATCGGCGTTGACGATCAGGATCCGGACGCCGTGTTGCCGGACTTCATCGAACAGCTCAGCGCGGCGGGCGTCAGCCATTTCATCATCCACGCACGCAAGGCCTGGTTGCAGGGGCTGTCACCCAAAGAGAACCGCGAGGTACCGCCGCTCGACCATGCGCTGGTGGTGCGGATGAAGCACGCCTTTCCACATCTGACGATCTGCATCAACGGTGGTGTCACATCATTGACGCAGGCACGCGATCTGCTTGGCCAGGGGCTCGACGGGGTGATGCTGGGTCGTGCTGCGTACCACGATCCGGCATCGGTCCTGATCGGGGCAGACGCGCTGTGGGGCAGTGATTTTGCGCCGGACCTGTTCGCGGTGGTTGACGCGATGCGCCCCTACATCGCTGCACATCTGGCGGGAGGGGGCCGCCTGCATCAGATAACGCGCCACATGCTTGGCCTGTTCACGGCGCGGCCGGGCGCGCGGGGGTGGCGGCGGGTACTGTCTGAACAGGCAAACCGGCCCGGTGCGGGGCTTGATGTCGTTGATGCAGCCCTTGCGCAGCTTCAGACAGTCGCGGCCTGACTGCCCGGCATCATGCGCGAAAGCGTGAATGCCAGCACGCCGCAGACCGCTATTGCGCCCACCATCGGGACCACGGTGCCGTCAAAGAACGGTCCCATCGCGGCCGTGATCAGCCCGCCCGTCAGCATTTGCAAAGTGCCGCCCAAGGATGATGCAAGACCTGCAATGTCGCCATGCTCATCCAAGGCCAGAACCATGCACGTCGGGATGATCAGACCAAGGCAGGCATTGGCGAAGAACAGTCCTGCCATGGTGACGGGCAGGCTTGCCAGCCCAAGGATGGCAAGCGCGAACAACGCCACCGTAAACAGACAGAAACCGGCCGCGGCGAGCGCGACAACACTCCGCGCGCCAAAGCGCAGACCCATGGGCGCGGCCAGCTGCGACGCGGCAAAGAAGCCAATCGCATTGACGGCGAACGCCAGCGAGAATTGCGTCGGGGTCAGGCCGAAGGCACCGGTATAGACAAAGCTGGCCGACGCGATGAACACGAAAAAGCTCGCCATGCCAAACCCGCCAAGGAAGGTCAGGACCATGAAGCCGCGATCTGAAAACAGCCGCGCAGCCCCTTTGCGCATCGCCGCAAGATCGAATGGCTGGCGGTCTTCGGGGGCCAACGTCTCGTGCAGCAGAAACCGCGTCATGAGCAGGCTGATAACTGCGGCCACTGCCAGGGCCCCGAAAATCCACCGCCAGTCGGCGATGACCAGAACGCCCGATCCGGCGAGCGGAGCCAACATGGGGGACACGGAAATCACCAGCATGATGGCCGCCATAAGCCGGGTTGCGGCGTGGCCTGTATGCATGTCGCGGATCACCGCGCGCGGGATCACCATGACCGCCGCGCCGCCAAGCCCCTGCACGAAGCGCCCCGCCATCAGTGCCTCGACCGATCCTGCAAGCGCGCAGAACAGCGTCCCGATCAGGAATATCCCGACGCCGAAATAAAGTGGTCTCTTGCGCCCGCTTTGATCGGCCCAGGGCCCATAGATCAACTGCGCCAGTCCGAATGCGATGAAATAGGAAATGATCGTGCCCTGCATTGCCTGCTCGCCGACGGCAAGGTCGGCCGCGATGGTGGGCATCGCGGGCAGATACATGTCGATCGCAAACGGACCAATACAAGACAAAAGCCCCAGCACGAGTGCCGGGCGCAGCAGCGAGGTTGACATGGGGCTACCTTAGGGTTGATCTCGCCCGAGCATAGCTGCGCCGCAGGCCGGGTGCCAGAGCCGACCGCACGTTTCCGCTTTGACGGCCGCGTGAGTTCCGCACGGTGCGCGGTGGCGGGTGCTGGCCAATTGCGCACAGGCCCGCTACATCAGCTGCAAACATGAAGGACCGTCATGCCAGACATCGCCTCGCTTTCGACCATGTTGGCGCTGCTGCTGGGGATCGGCGCATTTGCGGGCGTGATCGCAGGTCTGCTGGGGGTCGGGGGTGGCATTGTGCTGGTGCCCGCATTCTTTTTCGCCTTCGAATATCTGGGCTACGGCGGCGATCAGCTGATGCAGGTCTGCATTGCCACGTCGCTTGCGACGATCATTGTCACCTCAATACGATCGGCTTTGGGACACCACCGCAAGGGCGCGGTTGACTGGACCGTGATGCGCGCATGGGGCCCATATGTCGGTGCCGGCGCCATTCTGGGGTTCATGCTGGCGGCATCGCTGAAATCGGCGGCGTTGCAGGCGATCTTCGGAACGCTCGCGCTGCTGGCCGGGCTGTACATGGCGTTCGGGCGCGAACACTGGCGGCTTGGTGCGGTGATGCCGGGTGGCGTGGCGCGCGGCGGTTTCGGCGGTGCGCTCGGGTTTTTCTCGGCGCTGATGGGGATTGGCGGCGGGACTTTCGGGGTGCCGCTGATGACGCTTTACAGCATGCCGATCCACCGCGCCGTCGCCACAGCAGCTGGTTTCGGCATCATCATCGCAGTCCCGTCGGCCATCGGGTTTCTGACCTTGGACGTGGGCAACGCGCCGCCCTATTCGGCCGGTGCCGTGAACCTTCCCGCCTTTGCCGTGG
>JAYSSN010000361.1:0-7843 GCA_043720555.1 Rhodobacterales bacterium
ACCGTGCAGACCCTGTCGGGCGTCTATGGCGCGGCGTCGGCGGGGGATGCCGATTTCGCAGCCGTCCAGCGCGAGGTGCAACAGTTCATTGCAGCGCACGGCCGCCCGCCGAAGATGCTGGTCGTCAAGATAGGGCAGGATGGGCACGACCGCGGCGCGAAGGTCATCGCCTCGGCGTTCGCCGACATCGGCTTCGACGTGGCCGTCGGCCCGCTGTTCCAGACCCCGGACGAGGCAGCACAGGATGCCGTCGCGAAGGGCGTCGATGTAGTGGGGATTTCATCTCAGGCTGCCGGGCACATGACGCTGGCCCCGAAACTGATACAGGCGTTGCGCGCGGCGGGGGCTGTGAATACGCTGGTCATCTGTGGCGGCGTGATCCCGGCGCAGGACTACAACTATCTCAAACAACACGGCATTCGCGCGATATTCGGCCCCGGCACCAATATCCCGGCGGCGGCGAAGGATGTCCTTGCCATGATCCGCGCGGCACAGCCCGTGTAAGCCATTTTCTGTCGATAAGTATCCTCGGGGGTGTGGGGGCAGACAGCCCCCACGGACCGCGGGCCTAAAGCTCGACCTCGGGCGGGGGCAGCAATTCGGCCGGCAGCTTGCGGCGAATGATGATGTCGCCGTTCGGCAACATCTGTGGCGCGTGGTAATTGCTCAGATCACCCATCTTTGCGATCAGATCGCGGAACATCGGCTCTGCTTGCGCAAACGCTTCGGACATATCACGCAGCGCAGGTTCCATTTCGGACATCATGCCGCGCAGCAGCAATTCCGCACCCTGTTCCAGCAGGCTCATGCCTTCGTCCACATCGGGGTTCGGCGTCGCCTCCTGCGCCTGCAGGGGTTGCAGCAAAAGCGTCAGCACAAGGGGCAGGATCAGGCGTTTCATCGGATCAACATAGGCGCAATTCATGCCAATTTCAATTCACAGGGTCAGATCCAGCGTCACAGGAAAGTGATCGGATGCTGCCAGCAGTGCCGCGCGCAGTCCGGTGCTGGCCGGGTCATTGAACGGGTGCCAGATGCGCCACTTCGGCGCTGCGGCACACAGGCCATCCGAGATCATGATGAAATCCAGCAGCGCCTCGAAGTACCGCTGTTCCGGCGCGAGCCAGAAGCGTGAGGTGGTGGGCGCGATGCCAATCCGGCGCGACAGGGCCATGCGGGCGTGGGGATCGGTCAGGCGCAGGGCGGGCGGGTTGTGTGCGCCCAGTACCACCTCGACCCCCGATTGGCCGAATTCGGCTTCAAAATCGTCCAGGCCCGGCCCGTCGTTGAAATCACCCATGACAATCACCTGGTCGCCCGCCGCCAGATGGTCATCGACGCGGCCCCGGATCCAGCGGCATTGCGCCAGTTGCTTGCGGCGGTTTTCCAGCGAAATCCGGGCGGAATCGGCGGCGTCCCTGGCCCCGTGCGGCGCCTTCGATTTGGCATGCACCCCGATCAGGCGCAGGGTGTGGCGGCCGAACTGGATCGCCAGTTCCAGCGGCGGTTTGGAATGGGTGATGCTGTCGGCCCCTTCACGCACCTTGCCGTCAAAGCGCGGGAAGGCATGGCTGGCGTGCGGATCGTGGCGTGCGGTGATGCGGTCGGGGTCATACAGAAAGGCGATTTCCTGTTCGGTTTCGCTGACAAAACCGATCACGACCTTGCGGGCGCGCAGATGTGCCTGCGCGGCGAACCGTTCCAAAGCGTGCACGGTGCGGCGCTTGCCGTTGGTGTCGGGCGCCTCGATCACCATGATGCCGTCGGGATCAAGCACGGTCAGCACGTCTGTGATCCCGGCAATCTGTTCGGCGCGGGTCACCTTGTAGCGGGCCGAGGGGGCGTTGTCGGCCAGCACGCGGCCGTCATTGTCAAACAGTGCGTTGAACCATTCGACGTTCCATGTGGCAAGGCGCAGGGGCATTCAGGCCGCAACCCGCGCGCGGATTTCATCCCACGCGGCGTTGATGTCGATCAGGCGGCGTTCGGCCAGTATCAGTGCCTCGGCCGGCACGCCGCGCGCCATCATCACATCAGGGTGGCTGTCCTTGACCGCCTGCCGCCACGCGGCACGAGCGGACTCGACGCTGGCATCATGGGGGACACCCAGCACATCATAGGGGTCACGCGGCACGCCTTCGACAAAACGGGCGCGCAGCGACCGAAAACACGACTCGCCGAGGCCGAAGGCCGTGGCCACCTGTTCCAGGAAATGGTTTTCGCTTTCGTGATAGTTCCCATCCACGACGGCGATCTGGAACAGCCCTTCCATCAGGTCGATCAGCACCTGGCGATCATCGCCCGCAAACATCGCGCGCACCTTGCGGGCATAGGCATCAAACCCTGCCACATCCTGCCGCGCGAGGTTGTAGACGCGGGCGGCGTTGGCCTCTTCGCCCTCGGGGATGGCAAAGACGCGGCGGAAGGTGGCAACCTCGTCGCGCGTGACCTGACCATCAGCCTTGGCGAGTTTTGCGCCAAGGGCGATGACGGCAATGGTAAAACCCACGGATTTTTCAGGGCTGCCGCGCAGGCGGTCAAAGACCATCGACAGCGGCTCGCCAGCCGCGAGCGCCGCCAAGGCAGCAGCGATGCGGGCCCAGATCGACATGTAAATGATATTAGCGCGGGGTTTTTGGAAAGTCAGGTCCAGAAATGCTGCGCATGCAAAAAGACCGCTCAGCCGAGCATGCGCGGGCCTGCGGGGGTTTGAAAGGTGGCCTGCATCGCCTTTTGCGCCCCTTGCACAACGATAATGCGGGGGTCGGCGATGCGCCCCGCGAGGGCGGCGCGCAGGGCATCTGCCTGCGGGTGGGCAATCTCGAACCTTGTCAGGCGGACGCTGACATCGGGCAGACGGTCGGCGGGGTGGGCGGTGCCGTGCCAGCGGATCAGCGCAGGAAAGCCGCCGTCAAAGGGCAGTTTGCCATTCGCCGGTATGGCCATTTGCCAACGAAAGTCATTGCGCGACAGTGCAACGGGCAGGCCGGAGCCGGGCGGTGAAAGTGCGAGTTCGGCGTCCATATCGTCGCAGCGTGCGACCCAGTTTGTCAGGCGCGGCGGGCCTGCGAAGTGATCCATGTCGAACCAGCGGGGCCATGCGGGGCGCGGGGCGCTCGGGTCTGGGGCGATCACCTCCAGATACAGATCCCCGAGGTTCATCAAGCGGTTGTGGGTCGACATGTGGGTATGTTGCCCGCCACCTGCCAGTGGCACACCAAGGGCCGCCTCAACCCACGCAGCGCCTTCGTCCAGCGTCAGGCACGCGACGGCAAGGTGATCGAGGATCAGCATCAGGCAGCGAGCGCCACCACGCTGGGGGCGGCCTTCAGCGCCAGTGCCAGCGCGTTGAAGCGGGCTTGCGCGACCTCGCCAAACAGGGATTGGCCGCGCGGGGTAAGGGCGAGTTCCAGCAGTTGTTTCTTTGGCTGCCAGAACAGCTTGCCCGCTTCGGCCGGATCGGCGATGGAAAACATCGCTCCGAACCGCATGGCTTTGCCCAGCACCTCGGCCTCTTGCATTTCGTCCTCGCTCAGCAGGCGGAACAGGCCTTCCATCCGGCTGCCCGCGCGGCTGTTCTTGTAGCGGTGCAGCAGCGCAAGCCCCAGAAACACGCGACCGGGGTGATCAAGACCGCCCAGATTGGCGCGGGTGGCGTTGTCAAAGCAGGCTTCGGCCCGGTAATCGGGGTGCGCACGCCAGGTGGTGTCGTGCAAAAGGCAGGCGGCCTTGACCAGACGCATCCGTTCGGGCGGCGTGCCCGCAAACAGCGGTTCCAGAAACTGGTACAGCTTTTTGCCAAAGCCGGGCATGCGCGCGAAGGATTTTTCCGCCATCCGTGCGGCCTCGATCAAGGGATCGCGGGCGCGGAGTTGTTCGGGCATCTGTTCGTACAGCAGACCTTCGCGGATGCCGTAGGCCGAAATATTGATATCGGTGGGCTTCAGGGCAAGGATCAGCTCGCGCAGCACCTCGGACGCGATGGGGACCAGTTCCATGCGTTCGGCCGATGTGCCGGTCTTTGCGCGCAACACCGGCAGGTCGCTGGTGGCGATCCAGTCCAGCGTGTCGAGCAGGTTTTTCGGCGTCATGCGGTATTCGTGCAGCACGGTCAGCGGATAGCTGCGGCGTTCCATATCGAGCCGGGCAATGGTGCGCCACGAGCCGCCGACCAGATACAATTTTTCCCCGTCTGATTTCATATCCCGCTGAACAGACTTCAGAATTTTCTGGATATGGGCCTTGCGCTCTTTGGGTCCGCCGGGCACCTGCTGCAGGCGGAAGGGGCCAAGCGGGGTGCTGACGCGCTTGCCAACTTTGGCCGAACCGATCCGGGCAAGTTCCATGGAATTGCCGCCGATATCACAGACGATGCCGCGCGCTTCGGGCCAGCCCAGAAGCACGCCCTGCGCCGAAAGGCGCGCCTCCTCATCGCCGTCGACCACCCAGAGCTTGAGCCCGGTTTCCGCCAGCACCTGAGCCTGAAATTCGGGGCCGTCGATCGCCTCACGCGTGGCGGCAGTGGCGACGACGGTCAGCGGGTCGATGTCCATGCCTTCGGCCAGCAGCGCGAAACGCTTTAGCGCGGACATCGCACGGATGCGGCCTTCGGGGTTCAGCCGACCGGTTTCAGCAAGACCCTTGCCAAGGCCGCACATGATTTTTTCGTTGTAAAAATAGGCGGGCGAGCGGGCGGCACCATCGAAAACCACCATCCGGACTGAGTTTGATCCGACATCGACAACGCCGACGCGCGACAGGGCGCGGGCAGACGGGTCATCGAACAACGGGCGGCCAAACGGCCCCCATTCGTCGTCGCCATGGATGGTGTCAGCGTTCATGATCGTCTTCCCCGGATCGGCGGTCATGGCAGAGTTCGGCGGCAGCACCAAATCGCGTTGCATGACAGGTAGCGGGGGGGAGGGGGTGGGTCAATGCTGCGGCTGAGAGATGGCGCTCGGCGCAGCCCGAGAACGCCGGACAAGATGTTGTAATGGCGTGATTCATGCCAATTTTGGCCGTGGTTGGTGCAGATGCGCATTTTGGCTTCAGGTCAATGACAACCGGGTGGCACTTTGTGCCGGTGCCCCTTGCGCGCCGAATCGTGGTGCGATCACGCGGGCCGCAGCGCGGGGTCACGGTACGCAAGCCTGCGACGCCGGTATTTTACGCAACGCTGGATCGCCGAGCGTCAGGTGGGGATGGATTCGTCCCGCGGGCGGGCAAGGCGCGGAACATCCTTGGCACCCGCCGTGCCGCGCCCCGAGAGCGAGGGGTTTTCCATGAAGAAGCGGTGGCAGCTGAACGCTTCACCATCGGTCGGGTGCAGGTCGCGGTGATAGCCTCCGGCGCTGTCAAGCACCCAGCTTTGCGCCTCGTCGGCAAGATTGGCCGCCATGATCTGGGACATGATCTGGTTTTTGACCGTGGGATTCATCGCCTCGACCAGAGTTTCGACGCGGCGGGTCAGGTTGCGGCCCATCCAGTCGGCGGAGGAAAAGAACACGCGGGCCTTTTTGGCGGGCAGCCCGTGGCCGTTGCCAAAGCAGACGATGCGGGAGTGTTCGAGAAACCGGCCGACGATCGATTTGACGCGGATGTTTTCGGACAGGCCCGCCACGCCGGGGCGCAAGGCGCAGATGCCGCGCACCACGAGGCTGATCTTGACCCCGGCGTTGGAGGCCGCATAAAGCGCATCGATCACATCGGGTTCGACGATGCTGTTCACCTTCACCCAGATTTCAGCGGGCCGACCTGCGCGGGCATGGTCCGCCTCGGCCGCGATCAGTTCCAGAAGGCGGGGCTTCATGCCCGTGGGCGCGATGGCGAGGTTTTCCAGACCTTCGGGCTGCACATAGCCGGAAAGGTAGTTGAACACCTTGGTGGCATCGCGGCCCAGGGCGGGGTCGCAGGTGAAAAACGACAGATCGGTGTAGATGCGCGCGGTAATCGGGTGATAGTTGCCGGTGCCGTAGTGGGTGTAGGTAACGATGCGTTCACCTTCACGGCGCACGACTGTGCTGATCTTCGCGTGGGTTTTCAGGTGCATGAAGCCATAGACCACATGTGCGCCCGCGCGTTCCAGACGGCGCGACTGGCGGATGTTCGCGGCCTCGTCGAAGCGCGCCTTGAGTTCCACCAGTGCGGTCACGGATTTGCCGGCCTCTGCCGCCTCACACAGGGCCGAGACGACGGGGCTGTCATAGCTGGTGCGATACAGCGTCTGTTTGATCGCCAGCACGTTCGGGTCGCGGGCGGCCTGTTCGAGAAAGCGGATCACCATGTCAAAGGTTTCATACGGGTGGTGCAGCAGCATGTCTTTTTGCCGGATGGCGGCGAACATGTCGCCGTCATGATCCTGGACCCGTTCGGGGACGCGGGGGGTGAACGCGGGCCAGAGCAGATCTTTGCGTGACCCGATCACCAGTTCCTTCAGGTCTGCAATGCCCAGCAGCCCACGCAGTTCCACCGTGTCGGTTTCGGTGACATGCAGTTCCTCCATGATCAGCGCGCGCAGATCGTCGGGGGCACCCGCACTGATCTTCAGGCGGATTACCTCGCCCCGGCGGCGGCGTTTCAGGGCGGTCTCGAATTCGCGCACCAGATCCTCGGCCTCGTCCTCGACCTCAAGATCGCTGTCGCGCAGCACGCGAAAGGTGCAATGGCCACGGTCGGTGTAGCCGGGAAACAGCATGTCGAGATGCAGCAGCAGCAGTTCCTCCAGCGGCACAAATCGGGCTTCGCCGGGTTTGCCGGGCAGGGCCACGAAACGCGCGATCTGCTGGGGGATGGGCAGCAGCGCCTTCAGCGTGCGGTGGTCGCTTTCCCGCTCCAGTTCCAGCGCAAGGCAAAAGCCCGTATTGGGGATGAAGGGAAAGGGATGTGCGGGGTCGATGGCGAGCGGGGACAGTACCGGAAACACACGGTTCAAAAAGTGGTCTTCGAGGAACTTCAGGTCGCGCTGGGTGAGTTTGGAGCGGGTCAGGATGGAGATGCCTTCGGCTTCCATCTCTTTTTTCAGTTTGTTCAGCGTGGTTTGCTGGGTCTGCATCAGGCGGCGGGCGTCATCGTTGATCAGGCGCAGCTGTTCGGCGGGCGTGCGCCCATCCTCGGACGGGTTGGCCGTGCCGGACCGCAGCAGGGCACGCAGACCCGCGACGCGCACGGTGTAGAACTCGTCCAGATTGGTCGCGGAAATCGACAGGAAGCGCAGGCGTTCCAGCAAGGGAACCAAGGGGTTCGCGGCCTCTTCCAGCACGCGCCAGTTGAAGGCAAGCCAGCTGAGTTCACGGTTGAAGAACCGCCCCGGCCCGGTGATGTCAGCCGCGCTGAGGGTGGTGGGCGTGGGAAATGACGCTTTGAGGAAATCGGCTTGGGTCATGGCAGGGTGCGTAACATTCGATCTGTAACGGATGAATGACAGCGGATCATGCGTCGCTGTCCTTGTCCAGCACTTCGGCGGCAAGCGCGCGGGTGATGGGCCGACCAAGCGCAAGCGCGCGCGCATCAAGTGCGGCCACAAGCTGGCGGGCGGCGTGGATAGAGCGGTCCATGCGCAGCGCCAGGTAGGCGATCAGGTTGGGGGGGACGGTGATCTGGCGGTCGGCGAACAGCTTGACCAGTACGGCAGACAGCAGCGCATCATCGGGCGGGGCAAGGCGGGTGCTGGCAACCGCCTGCATGCGACTGGCGAGGTCGGGCAACGTCAGACCCCAATCGCGCGGCGGTGTACCCGCGGTCAGCAGCAGCGGGGCCAGCCCGTGCAGCATGTTATGCAGATGGAACAGCGCGGTTTCGCCGGAACGGGGCAGGGTATCGGCGTCCTCGACCACCACCGCAGGTG
>JAYSSN010000362.1:0-7826 GCA_043720555.1 Rhodobacterales bacterium
CCTGCGCGGTTGCTGCACCGGTTCGAGGTGACGCCCCTGATCGCGATGCAGGCCGGATCGGGACTGCGGCCAGTGGCATGACGGGGAAAAATTGCCGGCGGCCATCGGCGATTGTGCAGCAGTCCTTGATCGTGGCGCATCAGACGGATGAGGTAGGCCGCGCCGGGCGCTGACAGGCGGGATTTTAACCAATCCCTGTCGGGGCAAGACCTTTTTGCATCTGATCCCACCCGTCGACCGGCGCTGCGCGGCCTGCGGGGTCACCGCCACCTGACAGGGGATCAGCCTTTTTTCTTGGCCTCGGCCGCGGCCTTCATCCGGGTGAGCAGTTCGGCTTGGGTGGCGCGTCCGGTCGGGGTCTTTTTCCACGCCGTTGCGTCTTGATCTTTCTGCCGTGGCGCAGTCTTGGCCAGGTTCGCGGCTCCGGATTTTCCGTAATCCATGGTGCAGCCCTCTTGGTTGGTGCTGTGTTCAAGGTTCATGCCCGAACTGGCGCGGCTTCACAAGGCGGACCCGGCCGATCTTTTACGCGGCATGCGACGGTGACCGCCGCCACGGCGGTTGCAGCCAGACGCCCATAGCACTGTGATCCGCGCGGCAGACGGCACGCTGTGGGTGGAGGGCGGTCAGGGCCGGGTGCTGCGGCGTGCGGGGTTCAGTCAAAAAACGGGGTCATTTGGGCCACGATGACCGAGTTTTCGGCCAACGCCCGTGCCATCAGTTTGCGTTCCTCGGCATCAATTTCATCGCCAGCCGCCAGCCGCTCGTCCAGCGTGCCGTAGCCGGACACGTCCAGCGGCGCAAGGTCGGCCTCTTTCAATATCACCACGGTTTCGCGCACGGCCTCGGCTTCGTCCACGCCAGACGCATAGATGATAAGCGCGGCCCCGGTGGCATCCTTGGGCAAGCCGTCACCCACTTTGCGACCCACTTCGACGACAAGGGTATACACCTTTTGCGGGCGCTTGATCTTTTCGGGTTTCGGCGTATCGGGTGGGGTGATGTCGTCGTCGGTCATCGGGGGGCTCCGGTCGGATGGAACCCGATTGGGTGCACGGCGCGGATTTGTCAACCGGGACCGCGCGGTCAGCCTTGCATCAGTGCGACCAGCTGATCCAGTGCCGCACCCCAGCCGTCGTAAAAGCCCATCTCGCTGTGGATCTTCGCGTCGTGTTCGGTGCCGTGGATCGCAGTTGCGGTGTACCGGGTGCCCGCGCCTTTGGCCTGAAGGGCAATGACGCCGGTGAAGGTGGGCACGCCAAACTGCGGCTCGTTCGGGCGGTAGCCCCCGGCGAGGGCCGAGGTCCAGATCAGGCGGTTGTTTGGCACGACTTCCAGATAGCAGCCGGTACCGGGAAACTTTTCACCTTCGGGTGACTGCATCACGGTGTGAAACGCTCCGCCAGGGCGCAGGTCGATCTCGCAGGCGACGGTCTTCCACGGCACGGGCGTGAACCATTTCATCAGAAGGTCGGGCTGTGTCCAGGCGGCCCAGACCTTTTCCACCGGCACGGCGACATAGCGTTCCAGCACAAGGTCGAGCTTTGGATTGATGGGGGTCATTTCGGTAGCTCCCGTTGTGACAAAAGGAATGCGTCCAGCTGATCCAGCCGCTGGGCCCACAGCGCGCGCTGACCCGCCAACCATTGCTCGCCTGCCGCCAAGGCATCAGGCGCAAGTTGGTAGGTCCGCACGCGGCCGGCCTTGCCCGATGTCACAAGGCCCGAGCGTGACAGCACGTCAAGGTGCTGGGCAAAGGACGGCAACGCCATGGCAAAGGGCTGGGCCAGATCGCTGGTGGTGGCGGGACCGTGGGTCAGTCGTTCCAGCACAGCCCGGCGCGTGGGATCGGAAAGGGCATGGAACAGAACGTCAAGGGGCTGTTGGTTAGGCATGTGCCTTACTAATGCAAGCAAATGAAAAGGTCAACGCCTAAGTGATGAGCCGCCTGCGCATCGTCGTCATGTTTCGCTGCTGTCGAATGGCGGCAGCGCCGTGGTGCGGCGTTCGTCATTACAATGCGCGCATGGGCCGGTTTCCGACACGGCTGCAGCACCGCAGCCGAGGCAGCACACGGGCTTGCCCGGTTCGGCGGGCGGGTAGGGCACCAGTTCGGCGGGGGGCACGATGCGCAGGCCGGGTGCCGGGGGGTGCGCCTGAAAGACCGACAGATAACCCCCGGCCTCAAGATACGCCACGCGCACCTGACCGAGGTTCTCGATCCCCGCCTGACGCAGCATTTCCATCAGTTCCAGATCGCCCAGATGGCGCGCCAGCACACCGTCCTTCATGATGCGGCCATCGCGCATGACTTCGACGGGGTTGCCATCAAACAGCTGTTTCGCCGGGCGAAAACGCCGGATCAGCATATCAATCACCTTGTCGATCAGCACGACGACGGTGATGACGACCATGGCGTGCAGGAGCGGCACATCGGGGTAAAACGTCGCATCCCCGACCGCCGAACCCAGCGCGATCACCAGCAGGAATTCGACCACCGACAGCTGGGCGACGCTGCGTCCGCCGATCCAGCGCAGCAGGATCAGGGCGTATGCATAGATGACAATCGTGCGCACCAGAATTTCGGCCAGAAACAGCGGTGGCGCGTCGCCCAGCAACATGCGGCCAAGATCGAAGGCGATCACGGGATCCTCCATCAGCGAGGTTCCACGGACGGAGGTGCTGCGCGGGCGGATTCCATGCCGTCAGTCCCGCAGCAGTTCGTTGATGCTGGTCTTGCTGCGGGTCTGGGCGTCGACCTTTTTCACGATCACGGCGCAGTACAGGTTGATGCCGTTTTTGCTGGGCATCGAGCCTGCGACGACGACCGAACCGCTTGGCACTTCGCCATAGGTGACGGAGCCGGTTTCGCGGTCGACGATCTTGGTCGATTTGCCGATGAACACGCCCATGCCCAGAACCGAGCCTTCACGCACGATGCAGCCTTCCACGACCTCGGAGCGCGCGCCGATAAAGCAGTTATCCTCGATGATGGTCGGCCCGGCCTGCATCGGTTCCAGCACGCCGCCGATGCCGACACCGCCGGACAGATGCACGTTCTTGCCGATCTGGGCGCAGGAGCCGACGGTGGCCCAGGTATCAACCATCGTGCCTTCATCGACGTAAGCGCCCAGGTTGACGAACGACGGCATCAGCACCACGCCCTTGGCGATGAAGGCGGACCGGCGCACGATGCAATTGGGCACGGCGCGGAAACCGGCGCGGCGCCAGTCCGCCTCAGCCCAGCCATGGAATTTGCTGTCGACCTTGTCCCACCAGCCTCCGCCTTGCGGGCCACCCGACTGCATTTCCATATCCTTCAGCCGGAACCCCAACAGCACGGCCTTTTTTGCCCACTGGTTCACATGCCAGTCGGCGCCGCGCTTTTCGGCGACCCGCAAGGAGCCGGTATCGAGTGCGGCCAGGGTCGCCTCGACCGCATCGCGGGCCTCGCCTTTTGTCGCGGGTGTGATGGCATCGCGGGCGTCCCAGGCGGTGGTGATGGCGGATTCAAGTGCGGCGTGGGTCATGGGGGCGTCCTTTCGGGTGGCAAGCTGTCGCGTCAGCCTATAAGCAAATGGCACCCGTCCCGCAATGCTGAGAGCCCATGTCAGACCCAACCCGCAAACACCCGTTGCGATCGTCCAAACAAGATGTGCGCACGGCACGGCTGATCCCCGACACACCGCAAACCCGTGCGCCGACCTACCGGCTGGCCTTTGCGGATCCCGATTTCCTGACACGCGAGGAATTGCGCCCGGTGCGCTTGCAGCTGGAGCTGCTGAAGCCCGAAATGGTGCTGGATCAGGAAGGCATCGAATCCACCATCGTGATGTTTGGCGGCGCGCGCATCCGTGACCCGGAGGCCGGGGGCAAGACCACAGCGCTGTCGGGTTTTTACGCCGAGGCGCGGCGGTTTGCGGCGATGATCACGGCGCGCAGCATGGCCACAGGAGGCAAGACGGAGGTGATTGTCACCGGCGGCGGGCCGGGGGTGATGGAGGCGGGCAATCGCGGGGCCGTCGACGCGGGCGGGCAGTCGATCGGGCTGAACATCGTGCTGCCGCACGAACAGGCACCGAATGGCTATGTCACGCCGAGCCTGTGTTTCAACTTTCACTACTTCGCCATCCGCAAGATGCACTTCCTGATGCGGGCCCGCGCCGTCTGCGTGTTTCCCGGCGGCTTCGGCACGATGGACGAGATGTTTGAAAGCCTGACCCTGATCCAGACCGGGCGCATGGCACCGATCCCGTTCCTGCTGTTCGGCCGCGCGTTCTGGGACGGCGTCATCAACTGGCAGGCACTGGCCGATCAGGGGCTGATCTCGGTGGAGGATCTGAAGCTGTTCACGTTTGTTGAGACAGCAGAAGAGGCGATTGCGGCGATTGACGGGTGGGGTGGAGTGTAAACGCAATCACCCAAGGGCCGCATTTCGACGCAGGCAGGCTGACGATACCCGCGAAGAACATCAGCCTTCCGGGATCAGTAGCAACTGATCTTTGTGATCGTGCCGTCTTCGCCGATCTCGAAATTCAGGCGGTTGGGGGAATAGTCCATTGTCACGGCCATGCCGGGTTCGATGATGCGGACGGGGACGGCGAAACGCATTGTGGCGAGTATGCTGCGGGGGCGGCCGACCATGTCCTGCAGTTCTGCCGCGCCACAGGCATCTGCGCCCGGTGCTGGTATGGGCGGGCCGATATAGCGCGGGTCCTGCGGGATGCAGGCGGCCAGCGCGCCGAGTGTTGTCAGCGCCAATAGCAGTCGCATGGCTGTCTCCTTGGTCATCCGCACCACAGGCGTGTCACATGGTCGGTGGTATCCAGATCGATATTCAGGCGTTCAAGGCTGAAATCCTCGGTCACGGCATCGCCGGGGCGGATGATGCGGGTGCCGGGCGGCAGGCCTGACACCAGGGTGATCGGCAACCCGATGAGATCGCCGCGCACATCCGCACCGCAGGCATCCGGGGGTACGGAGGGCACGCAGGCGGCAAGCAGCAGGCACAGGACCAGTTTGCGCATAGCGACACCTTCTCGCACAAACTCTAGCCTGTCGCGGTCCGGCACGCCAATTGCGATGGCGGGGCCGCCGGATTTGCGCGGAAACCTGCCAGACAGTGCCGTGTGGTGGCCGCCCATCCGCCGACGCCCGCGCTGCCAGCTTGCCGCAACGGGGGCATGCCCGCTACGTCAAAGGCTCACACTCATTCACGAACTGGAGATGATGATGCAGATCACGAAACTCGCGTTCGCTGGCCTGATGGCGCTGACGCTGGCCGCCTGTCAGGAAGACACCGCCACCTGCACGCCCGAGGTCGCGCAGACCAAGATGGCGGACCTGAGCGCACGGATGACCGAACTCGGCGCGTCCGATCCGGCCAAGCTGGAGCAGTATTCGGGCAGGGCGGCGGAATTGCAGACCCAGATGGCCAATATGGGTGATGATCCGCAAGCGACCTGCGATGCCATGGATGCGATGATGGCCGAGATGCAGTAACGCACGACCCGCCTGATCCGGCGCTTTTGGCGTGCGGATCAGGCGGCTTTGCCATTGCCTTTGCGGCCTCTTTCCCCCAGCTTGGCCGGAAAACCGGAGGGAAACATCATGCGCACACGCGCCGCCGTCGCCATGGCCGCAGGGCAACCGCTGCAAATCATGGAAGTAAACCTTGCCGACCCGAAAGCGGGCGAGGTTCTGGTGGAAATCAAGGCCACGGGCATCTGCCACACCGACGAATTCACCCTGTCGGGTGCTGATCCGGAGGGGCTGTTCCCCGCCATTCTGGGGCATGAAGGGGCGGGTGTGGTCATCGCGTGCGGGCCGGGCGTAACGACGCTGAAACCCGGCGATCACGTCATCCCGCTGTACACGCCGGAATGCCGGCAGTGCCCGTCCTGCCTGAGCCAGAAAACCAATCTGTGCACCTCGATCCGCGCCACGCAGGGGCAGGGCATGATGCCCGATGGCACCAGCCGGTTTTCGATGCTGGATGGCACGCCGATCCACCACTACATGGGGTGTTCCACCTTTGCCAACCACACGGTCGTGCCGGAAATAGCACTTGCCAAGGTGCGCGACGACGCGCCGTTCGACAAGATTTGCTACATCGGCTGCGGTGTGACCACGGGTATCGGCGCGGTCATCAACACCGCGAAGGTCGAGATCGGAGCGAAAGCGGTGGTCTTCGGTCTGGGCGGCATTGGCCTGAACGTCATTCAGGGGCTGCGGATGGCGGGCGCGGACATGATCATCGGCGTCGATCTGAACAATGACAAGAAGGCCTGGGGCGAACGCTTTGGCATGACGCATTTCGTCAATCCCAAAGAGATCGAGGGGTCGGTGGTGCCGCATATCGTCAACATGACGAAAACCCCGTTCGATCAGATCGGCGGGGCGGATTACTCGTTCGACTGCACGGGCAACGTAAAGGTGATGCGCGACGCGCTGGAATGCACGCATCGCGGCTGGGGTGTGTCGGTGGTGATTGGCGTTGCACCTGCCGGGGCAACGATTGAAACGCGGCCGTTCCAGCTGGTCACGGGTCGCGTGTGGAAAGGCACAGCGTTTGGTGGCGCTCGGGGCCGCACAGATGTGCCGAAGATTGTGGACTGGTACATGGACGGCAAGATCGAAATCGATCCGATGATCACCCACACCCTGCGGCTTGAGGATATCAACAAGGGCTTTGATCTGATGCATGCGGGGGAAAGCATCCGCAGCGTCGTGGTGTATTGATGGCAGAGGTCCGGCTTGCGGTCTGCGTGGTGCGGGAAAATGCCCGGACGTGCGCCGATCACGGCTCGGGTTCCGGGCGTGGGGCCCGCAACCGGGGCCAAGGTCTTTGGCACCCGTTTCATGATGGTCGCCGCGTTCCGATTACCGCGACCGCGATTGACCGGGCATCGCACCCGATGAAAGCTGTGGCGACGCGACCGAACTGTCAGAAGCGCGCGATGACGATCATCCCACAACATGTGAGGCGGCAGACGTCTGGGGCCGACGCGACGGTCGAGGTCACGCGATCATGATGCCCGCGATCACGCCCCCGACCGCCATGCCTTGCGGCGCCCGGTCATGAACGGGGCCGAAGCGCTGGTTAAAACCCTGCTCGCGTCCGGTGTGAATGTCTGCTTTGCCAATCCCGGCACGTCCGAGATGCACTTTGTGGCGGCGCTGGATGCGCATCCTGATATGCGCGCAATCCTGTGCCTGTTCGAGGGCGTGGCGACGGGGGCGGCGGATGGGTATTTCCGCATGACGGGGGATGTAGCGGCAAGCCTTCTGCACCTCGCTCCCGGCTTTGCCAATGGCTTTGCCAACCTGCACAACGCCCGCAAGGCGCGGTCGGCGATGCTGACGGTCATGGGGGACCATGCGCGCCATCACCAGCAGTACGAAAGCCCGTTGAAGGGGGATACCGTTGGCATAGCGCAGGCCGTGTCGCATTGGACGCGGATGGCCAGCGATGCCGGGATGGTCGCAGGTGACGGCGCGGCGGCGGTGCAGGCGGCGCAGAGCATGGGCGGACAGGTGGCCACCCTGATCCTGCCGGCAAACACCGCGTGGGAGGCGGCGGATGGCCCGGCGCGGGCCGCATCACCCGCCGCTTTGCGCCGCCCGACGCGGGCCGAGGTGCAGGCCGCGGCCGGGTTGTTGCAAGTGCCCGGTGCCGCGCTGATGGTTGATGGGCAGACGTTGCGCGAACCACTCGCGACCGTCGCCAGCCGCATTGCCGCCCAGACGGGTTGCGCCCTGATTGCACCCTATTTCGTGGCGCGGATGCGCCTTGGGGCGGGCACCGTGCCGTTTCGGCGACTGCG
>JAYSSN010000363.1:0-7817 GCA_043720555.1 Rhodobacterales bacterium
CGACACAGTTCAGCGCGAATGGGCGTGCTGCAGCGCGCGGTGCGGCAGCCCCCTAATGGGCCATCAGCATCGCTACGGGCGAGTCGTGCAGCATGTCGCGGGTGGCACCGCCAAAGAGCGCCTCACGCAGGCGCGAATGGCCGTACGCACCCATCACCAGCAGATCGGCAGCCTGGTCAATCAGGTGGCGGTTCAGCACGTCGGCCACACGCGGCATGGTGCGCGCGAGCACCGACACTTCAACTGCCACACCGTGCCGCGACAGCATCGCGCACAGCATTCCGCCGGGATCAGACCGTTCGCTGCCGTGGCTGGCTGGATCAATCACCGCGATATTCACCCGCTGCGCCGCCTTCAGCAGCGGCATGGCGGCACGGATCGCGGCCATCGCCTCGGCACTGCGGTTCCAGGCGATCACCACGCGGTTCGGGGCCGCTGCCGTGCCGATGCCTGCTTCGGGTACAACCAAAACGGGTGTTCTGGCATCAAACAGGACCATTTCCAGCACAGCCTCTGCATCCAGGGTGCGGCCTTCGCCGTAGGGCTGGGGCAGGATCACAAGGTCGCTCAGCCGCGCGCGATAGCCCACAAGATCAATCAGCGTGCCCGCCTGCGCCACATGCGCCTCGCTCGACCAGCGCAGGCCAGCGGCCTCGGTCGCCAGTGCTTTTTCCGCGACGCTGTTCAGGCCTGCGGCATCCGCTTCGGCCCGCTCGATCCCGATCTGGACCAGTGACAGGTAGCTGCCCGTTGGCCCATAGGCCCGTTCACTGTGATCCACCCCCAGTGCCAGCACATCCAGATGCGCATCATGCGTGCGCGCAAAGCTGGCTGCGGCCGCGATCTGCGCCGGAGCCTGGGCGGCATCGGTGACAATGGTCAAAAGCGATTTCATCTGCAGACCCTTTCGTATTCAGTGATCGGGTCAGTTTACCGGCTTTGCACACTCGCGCCTTGATCTGGAGCAAACCCGGCCGCAACCGGATATAGCGTCTTGTTCGTGTTCCGGTTCACCTGACCAAGAGCCAAACGGCACGATTTCGACCGGTCTCGTGTCTTGGTTTGCAGCCGATCTGGCGCGGTTACTGCTGGTTCAGGATCACCTGGACGGCGCCAGCGGGATTGCTGCCGACGCGCAGTTGTGATCGGGGGAATGTCTTGACGCGGGTTTCGGAAAGGCGGGGCGAGGGCGGGGTGGTGGTTTACCCCGGCATGCTCGCCGGCCGCTGACGGAGCTCTCAGCAGGTAAACTCACCGCTTCATGAGGAGCGCGTGATCCTGCGGGATTGGCCCGGCTGCGCAACGGCGGTGTGCATTTTTGCACTGACTGCGAAAGCAGCATGTCAACCGGCGCGCGACCAATGCGACAGCACATCCTGCCCGACCGCGCGCTGATGACGCAGGGTCATGCGCGGCGCATCCGCCAACTGCGTCAGGCCCAGCGGCCCGAGTGCGGCGTGCCCTTCGGCCCCGATGGCCACCCCGGCGGTGAACAACATCAGGTCATCCACCAGATTATCGCGCAGCAGGCTGGCCGCGAGTGTCGCGCCGCCTTCGCACAGGATGCGCGTCAGCCCCGCATCGGCCAGCGCGCGCAAGGCGGCAGGCGCGGTCGTGATGTCGCCTGCAGAGATCAGCCGCGCGCCTGCAGCCTGCCATGCCGCCTGTGCATCGTGCGGGGCCGCATCGCCGTGAATCATCCATACCGCGGTTTCACGCGCGGTCAGGGCCAGACGCGAGGTCAGCGGCGTGCGCAGGGTGGTGTCCATCACCACGCGGACCGGCTGATGACCGGCGCCGATTTCGCGCGCGGTCAGATCGGGATCATCGGCCACTGCTGTCCCCGCCCCCACCAGCACCGCGTCATGTGACAGACGCCACGCATGCACCAGCCGGCGCGCATCCGGCCCGGTGATCCAGCGCGACTGCCCCGATGCCATGGCCGTCCGGCCATCCAGCGTGGCGGCAAGTTTCAGCGTGACGAAGGGCAACCCCTGCGTGATGCGTTTCAGAAACCCCGCCGTCACCTGCCGCGCAGCATCCGCCAGCACGCCTTCGGTTACCGCAATCCCCGCCGCCCGCAACATCGCATGACCCTTGCCCGCCACGCGCGGGTCGGGGTCTGTCAGCGCCGTGACCACACGGCCCACACCCGCCGCGATCAACGCCTCGGCGCAGGGCGGCGTCTGACCATGATGCGCGCAGGGTTCCAGCGTCACGTAAACCGTGGCCCCCCGCGCGGCATCCCCCGCCTGCGCCAGCGCCACCCGTTCGGCATGCGGCCGCCCGCCGGGCTGGGTTACCCCCCGCCCCACGATCCGCGAGCCTTGCACGATCACGCAACCAACTGACGGATTGGGCCACACGCGGCCATTCCCCCGTGCTGCCAGCACGAGGGCATGGGACATGTGACCGTCGTCGCTCACTCTTCCGACGCGCCGCCGGGGCGGAGTTCGGATACGAAACGATCAAAATCGTCTGCCGCCTGGAAGTTCTTGTAAACGCTGGCAAACCGTACATAAGCCACGGTGTCGATCCGGGCGAGGGATTCCATGACGATCTCGCCGATCACTTTGGACGAGATGTCGGTATCGCCCAGGGATTCCAGCCGCCGCACGATGCCGGAAATCATCTGATCGATGCGTTCGGGGTCTATCGGGCGCTTCTGCATGGCGATGCGGATTGACCGTTCCAGCTTCGTGCGGTCAAAATCCTCGCGCTTGCCGGATGACTTGATGACGATCAGGTCACGCAGCTGCACCCGTTCATAGGTGGTGAAACGCCCGCCACAGGCCGGGCAGAAGCGCCGCCGCCGGATGGCCACGTGATCCTCCGCCGGGCGCGAGTCTTTCACTTGCGTGTCGATATTGCCGCAGAATGGGCAGCGCATGGGCCCCCTCCTCGCTTGTTGTTATGCCTGCCTCAAGGTGCGGGGGTTGTGACCCCCCGTCAAACCTGACTATAGAGGCAGCCCCGATGCTTTGGCTAGGGGGATGCAGCGGGCACCGTATATAGCGCAAGGGGTGTGGCGGCGCGGACTCAGGGGTGGCGTTTGGGCAAGGTGCAGCCGATGGTGGCCGGGCAGCTAGGGAAATGGCCGCAGGCGTGCCATCCTTGGGCCTGGGTCACAGGGAGGATGCCATGACAGTTGCACGCGTTACCGAAATTTCGGCCACCTCGGACAAAAGTTTTGAACATGCGGTGGCGACGGGCGTTACCCGTGCCACCCAGACCCTGCGCGGCGTGTCGGGCGCCTGGGTCAAGGAACACAAGGTCACGGTCAAGAACGACAAGATCGTCACCTGGCAGGTCAATATGATGGTGACCTTCGTACTCGAGGACTAATCCGCCGCAGTGTCCCAGCAAAAGGCACTGGCGGCTGCAGCCGAAAGCGCCGCGTCATCCGGGCCGAACTGGATCAGGCCCGATTTGCTGGCGGCCCTGTCCGGCGCCAGAGAAAAACTGATGCCCTGCCCCGCGCGGCGCGGCGGCTCCGACGTGCGCCAGATCTGGGTTGACGCATCGACACCCAGAATGTGGATCGCATAGTCCCCTGCCGCGCACCAGGCAGCGGGCGACGCCATGCCGGGGCTTGCCCTCACCTCGAACCCCGATGCATCGCCCTGCACATGCAGGTTGTTGTCGGCCAGATACGCGAAGGCGGGTATGGGAAACAGCACAAGGGCTGCCACGGCGGCGCGGATCATCGAAGTCTCCTGCTCTGTCTTTGCGCGCATGGTAACGGACGGCTGGGCAAAGCGGAAGTCACCCTTGCGCGAGAGTCGGCTTTCGGACCGGCCCAGACATCCGCGCCTCAGCCCCGCCCATACAGCATCGTTCCGGCTGCGGCAGCGAGCTTGCGGCACCATTCGTTGTTTTCGTTACACAAACGCCACGCCTGATGGCACAATTCGCGCGGCGCGTCGGCAAGGATTCGCCCATGACACGCTACACCTCCCCCGTTGCCATCCTGCACTGGCTGCTGGAGGTGCTGATTCTGGGCGTATTGGCCGCAGGCTCCGTCATCCTTGACCCTGCGCCGGGACGAACCGGATCGGAGCCGTAGCCCCTTTCCTGCCGCCGCCCCAGCCGCTATACCGCGCGCCATGTCACACAATCCGCCCAACCTCCGCCCCGATCTGGCGCGTGCCAGCATTCCCGAAGCCCGCCGTCCGGGGCAGCCGACGATCGGCATGGTCAGTCTGGGCTGTCCCAAGGCGCTGGTCGACAGCGAGCGCATCCTGACGCGGCTGCGCGCCGAAGGCTATGCCATCAGCCCCGACTATCAGGGCGCCGATGCGGTGATCGTGAACACCTGCGGTTTTCTGGACAGCGCCAAGGCGGAAAGCCTCGATGCAATTGGCGAGGCGCTGCGCGAAAACGGCCGGGTGATCGTGACCGGCTGTCTGGGGGCGGAACCCGCATACATCACCGGGGCGCACCCAAAGGTGATGGCAGTGACCGGCCCGCATCAGTACGAGGCAGTGCTGGATGCCGTCCACCGGGCTGTGCCGCCAAAGCCCGATCCGTTCGTTGATCTGCTGCCCGCGACGGGGGTCAGCCTGACCCCGCGCCACTACAGCTATCTGAAGATCTCGGAAGGCTGCAACCACAAGTGCAAGTTCTGCATCATCCCCGACATGCGCGGCCTGTTGCAGTCCCGCCCGGCCCATGCCGTGCTGCGCGAAGCCGAAAAGCTGGTGGAAGCGGGGGTGCGCGAACTGCTGGTGATTTCGCAGGATACCTCGGCCTACGGGGTCGATCGTCGGCATGACCTGTCGCCCTGGAAGGGTGGCGAGGTGCGCAGCCACATCACCGATCTGTCACGCGAACTGGGGCGCTTGGGGGCCTGGGTGCGGCTGCATTACGTGTACCCCTACCCGCATGTGCGCGACCTGATCCCGTTGATGGCCGAGGGGTTGATCCTGCCCTATCTGGATATCCCGTTCCAGCATGCCGATCCGGGCGTGCTGCGCCGCATGGCCCGGCCAGCGGCGGCGGCGCGGACGTTGGACGAAATTGCAGCCTGGCGCGCCGTCTGCCCCGATATCACCCTGCGCTCGACCTTCATCGTCGGCTATCCGGGCGAGACCGAGGCCGAATTTCAGGTGCTGCTGGATTGGATGGACGAAGCGCAACTGGACCGGGTGGGGTGCTTTCAATACGAAAACGTCGCAGGCGCGCGGTCGAACGCGTTGCCCGATCATGTTGCGGATGAGGTAAAGCAAGAGCGGTTTGATCGCTTTATGGAAAAGGCGCAGGCGATATCCGAGGGCAAACTGGCCGCGAAGGTTGGAAAAGTGCTGGAAGTGATCGTGGATGAGGTGGACAGCGAAGGGGCAACCTGCCGCACGATGGCGGACGCGCCCGAGATCGACGGGAACCTGTTCATTGATGAGGGATTTGCGGGGCTGTCGGCGGGGGATATCGTGTCGGTGACGGTGGAGGAGGCGGGGGAGTATGATCTGTGGGGACGGGTGGGGTGAGGTCATCTTCATTGATGGATGGGCCGATCCAGCCCCAGATGATGCTGATGAGGTTGCCCCACACACAAACCCGCGCCCCCCGCTCTGATGCAGAACGCGCAACGCCGCGGCGTTGACGCGAAGCCATATCAGGTGCGACCCCACCACAAATCGCCGCAAGCCCCGCGCGAGACTTGCCTTTGAAACCGTCTGATGAACCTTCCGGCGGAAGGTTCATTGGTTTCATCGCCCAACGGCCGCAAGGCGTTGGGCCAGGGAACTGGTGCCACAGACCAAATGCCGCCAGTCTGCCAGGACACTGTCACCTTGTTTTGATCTGGCATCATCCTGCTTTAACATCCGCGACAGCGGCGCGGATATCAAACCCTTCAGCAATCCTGCCCGCGTCCTGTCGGTCTCGGCGCGCAATGCCACGAGCCTGGTTGCCCGCCAATCCAGCAGCCGCAACCGTGCGTGGATAACCTCCGGCGCGGATGCAGTTGTCTAACATGATCGTGGAATTTACAGCCGTCGAAGTGCCATGATCACCCCACCAGAATGACCGCCCACGCCACCCCGCCCGCAATGGCCGACACCGCCACCGCGGCCGATCCGGCGTCCTTGGCACGGCCGGCCCGGGGGTCCTGGTCGGTGCTGATGTAATCCACAGCTTCCTCGATCGCGGTGTTGACCAGCTCCATCACCAGAACCAGCAGCCCCAGCGCGAGGATCAGCGCGCGTTCCCCCGCCGTCAGGTCCAGCGTAAAGGCCAGCGCGGCGGATGCCAGATTCAACAAGAACCATTGCCGCAGCGATTTTTCGCGCGCCCAGGCGCTGCACCAGCCCTGCCACGACCACCGCACCGTATTGCGCAGACGCTGCACCTCATCCACCAGCCACGCCATGTCGGCCCCCCGTTTGTTGCGGCCAGCCTAGCTGTGCCGCAGGCGCGTTTCCAGCGCCGCAATCACCCCCCGGCACGCAGACGGGTGGTGACTTCGCGGACCGTTGCCTTGCGTTGGGCGTTGGGCGGGTGGGTGCCCAGAAACTGATCGCCGGGATCGGGCAGGCGGTCAAAAAATCCGGTGCCGCGCAGCGGATCAAACCCCGCGCGCAGGGTGAGCTCGGCGCCCAGCGCGTCGGCCTCCAGCTCGAAATCACGCGAGTAGCTACGCGCGCCAACTTCCGCCCCCAGATCCTGCGCGGCGCGGATCGCCTCGGGGTCGGCACCTGACACCTGCGCCAGCACACCCGCGACCAAGGCACCCGCAAGGGCGGTTTCCTGCCGCCGGGGGATATGGCCTGCGATGTGATGCGACGCCTCGTGGCCCAGCACGAAGGCAATCTCATCGGCATTCCGGGCATCGGCAATCAGGGCGAGGGTGAAACCCACGACGGGGCGGCCCCGGCGATCAACGGTCTGAAAGGCATTGGGCGGCAGTTCGGGGTTGCCAGAAACCACGATCTGCAAATCGCAACTGGTGCCAAAGGGCGCGCGCTCGCGGCACATCGCCTCGGCCACAGGTTCCACACGTTCGACCACGGCGATAAACGTGCGGATCGCCCGTTCCGGGGTCAGCCCGGTGGTGGGCGATACGACCGGCACCGATTGCTGCCTGGTCAGCGCACCAATCGGTGCCGGCGTGGATGCCACACAGCCCGCCAGCGCGAATGCCGCGATCAGAAAAAGGGAATGCCGCATGGTGCCACCTGTGCTTGTCCTTCCTGACCTAGCAAATGGTGCGGCAAGGGCCAGCCCTCATCACGCCGAATTCACCTTTTGGCTTGAGGGTGATGCCGGGCCGCCCTAGCATGACGGCATGTTTACCATCGAACACGAATTCGACGCGACGGTCATCACGCTGGTTGATGAGGGTGCAGGCCATCTGCAAGAGGATGTGACGATTGCCGCATTTGAAGATTGCATCACGCTGGAGCAGCTTGATCCGCTGTCGGGCGAGCCTGTGCGACTGACCCTGTCACTGGTGCAGGTGGCCGATCTTGCTGCGGCGCTGAACCTGCCAGAGGGCAGCTACCGGCTGCAGCGCTAAACCCGCGACAGCACCAGCCCGGCGGCCACAAGGCCCGCTGCGATCAGGCGGGTCGGGGACATCGCTTGCACCGGCAGACCGAACAGGCCCACGCTGTCCAGCACAAGGGCTGCAGCCATCTGGCCAACGATCAGGGCCGCGACGGTGGTAACAACGCCCAGCGACGGCACGCCCCAGATGACAGCCCAGACATAGAACGCGCCAAGGAACCCGCCCAGAAGTTGCCACCCCGGCGCCTGCCCCAGCCGCGTCAGCGGGGCCGTACCACCAAGGGTGACGGACAGCACCAGCAGCAGCACGA
>JAYSSN010000364.1:0-3036 GCA_043720555.1 Rhodobacterales bacterium
TGGTCGCAGGGTAGACCTAGCAATCGCCAAGCTGGAGCTGGAGGCCGCCGCACGGGAAAATGGCCTGACCGATGCGACCCGGTACCTGACGGATCTGGAAATCATCGCAGGCTTCGAGGCCGAGCGCGAACTGGATGATGGCGAGGTAACTACCGAAACCACGCCGCAAGTCGAGGTCGAATTCGACATCCCGATTTTCGACAGCGGCAAGGCCCGCAAACGCAAGGCCGAGACGGCCTATATGCGGGCGGCCAATGAACTGGCGGCAAAGGCCGTGAACGTTCGTTCGGAAGCCCGGTCTGCCTACCTTGCCTATACCGCCAGCCACCAGATTGCCCGTCATTACCGTGATGCGGTGCTGCCATTGCGGCGCACCATCGAGGAGGAAGGGCTGCTTAGCTACAACGGCATGATCACCAACACGTTTGAATTGCTGGCCGACACCCGTGCACGGTTGAACAGCAACTTGCTTGAGGGCAGCGCGCGGCGGGATTTCTGGCTCGCCGATGCCAACATGGTTGCCGCCGTCTATGGCGGCGGGGCTTCCGCCGGGGGCGCTGGCAACAGCGGCGGAGGTGTCGCCGACGAGGGCGGCGCCGGACATTGATCACAGGAACAATTGCAATGAACAGACGTCAAATACTCGGCGCCGGTGCCGCGCTTGTCTCAACCGGTGCCTGGGCCCAGACCACGAATATGGGGCTTCCCGAAGCCCCGCTGATGGACACGGCCAAAACCCAGCCGCCGCTGCGTCCGTCAACCGGGCCGGACTATAACCCGGTGGTCACCCTGAACGGGTGGTCGCTACCCTGGCGGATGAACGGGAACGTCAAGGAATTCCACCTTGTCGCCGAACCGGTCGAGCGCGAGCTGGCCGAGGGGATGACCGCCTATCTGTGGGGCTACAACGGCCAGTCTATCGGGCCAACCATTGAAGCCGTGGAAGGCGACCGGGTCCGCATCTTCGTCACTAACCGATTGCCGGAGCATACGTCGGTGCATTGGCACGGGCTTATCCTGCCGTCGGGCATGGACGGGGTCAGCGGCCTTAGCCATCCCGGCATCCCGCCCGGAAAAACTTACGTCTATGAGTTCGACCTCGTGAAAAGCGGCACCTTCATGTACCACCCCCATGCCGATGAGATGGTGCAGATGGCGATGGGGATGATGGGTCTGTTCATCATTCATCCGCGTGACCCTGCTTTCATGCCGGTCGACCGCGACTTTGCCTTTTTGCTGAACGCCTACGACATCGATCCCGGCACCTATGTGCCGCGCGTCATGACGATGACGGACATGAATTTGTGGACATGGAACAGCCGGGTGTTCCCCGGCATCGACCCGCTTGTCGTCAATCAGGGGGACCGGGTCCGGGTGCGTGTCGGCAATCTGACGATGACCAACCACCCGATCCACATGCACGGCTATGACTTCAAGGTCACCTGCACCGATGGCGGCTGGGTTCCGACCTCGGCGCAGTGGCCCGAGGTGTCGATCGACATCCCTGTCGGCGCGATGCGGGCCTATGAGTTCGACGCGGTGCATCTGGGGGACTGGGCCATTCATTGCCACAAGTCGCACCATACCATGAACGCGATGGGCCACGATGTGCCGACGTTCATCGGCGTCGACAAGCGCAAGCTGACCGGCATGATCCGCGAACACCAGCCGGAATACATGCCGATGGGCACCGCCGGAATGGCCGACATGGGCGAAATGGAAATGCCGCTGCCTGACAACACCATCCCGATGATGAACGGCTGGGGTCCGCACGGGCCGATTGAAATGGGCGGCATGTTTTCGGTGGTCAAGGTCCGCCAAGGCATCGCAGCCGACGATTACGCCGATCCGGGCTGGTTTGAAAACCCGCCCGGAACGCAAGCCTACGAATGGACCGGCTATGTGCCGGACGTCGTGACGAAAGACGATGCTGCGACCCACCTGACACCCCGTCCGGCGAGCAGCATTGAAGGTTAACCAACCCGGCAAAGCCCGGAAATTTGAGGAACGACAGATGAAGTCTAACCTACTTGCGATGACACTGATCCTTGCAGCAACACCGATGGCATTCGCCGCCGGCACACACACAGGCGGCCATGACGGCATGATGGAGATCGGCCAAGCGGCCGAAGCTAGCGCCGAAACGCGAACAATTCAGGTGAAGCTGATGGAGACCGAAGAAGGCGACATGATTTTTGAGCCGCGCGTTCTGGATTTTAAAGCCGGTGAGACCGTTCGCCTGGCCATCGAAAACGTCGGTGAACAAGAACATGAATTCGTCATGGATACTGTTGCTGCGGTCGCCGAACACAAAGAGCTGATGAATGAATTCCCCGAGATGGAGCATGACGATCCGAATGCGGTCCGGCTGGCGCCCGGTGAAACCGGCGAGATTGTCTGGACCTTCGCCAATGCAGGCAGTTTTCAATTCGCCTGCCTGATCTCCGGCCATTATGAGGCCGGAATGCATGGCGCGCTCAGCGTCAACTGAAGCTCCCCCAATCACCCCAAAGGATCACACAATGAAACTGACCCGTACCCTTGCGCTTGCTGCCACGTTGTTCGCCGCAACTCTGTCAATGGCATCTGCCGAAACCTTCACCAAAGGCGTGGTGAAAAAGATCGACGCCAAAGCGGGCAAAGTGACCATCATCCACGAGGATCTGGTCGATCTCGATATGCCCGCCATGACCATGGTGTTCCGCGTGGCCGACGTGGCCATGCTGGAGACGCTGAGCGAGGGTAAAGAGATCGAGTTCGTCGCTGCCCGCGTCGAAGGCAAACTGACCGTGACGAAACTTCAATAACCAGACCTGTGGCGAGGGCCGTTCGCGGCCCTCGCCACGCCAAAGTGTGCCCGGCTAGAGCGTGTCGCGGCCATCGCGATTCAGGATTCCCTTGAAGGTTTGACTGTGATTCCCTGTCTTTGGGCAGATATGGGGGTAACGATGGGCAAGCCGCATCCTATAGAGCTACGGCAACGGGTGGTGGACCATGTGGCGGAGGGTAACACGCACCGTTCTGCGGCGGCGCGGT
>JAYSSN010000365.1:0-7756 GCA_043720555.1 Rhodobacterales bacterium
CACCCGGTTGCCCACCACATCGGTGGAGGTCACCTCCACCACCCGGTAGCCATCCGCCTCGCGGATCAGCGTGGTGTTGGCCACCGTCCCGGTGGAGCCGTTCGACCGCGTGAACGTCGTCTGCCCGGTGATCACCGATCCGTCCGGCAGCACGATGTTGGTCGCATCCGCCGTCAGGTTGATCTCGGTGATCCCCAGTGCTGCCAGCGTCATTGCCGTGGTGGAGCCGTCGGCATTCGTCACCAGCACCTTGAACTTCGCGAACTCCGCATCCGCCGCGGTCAGCTTGCCGTCACCGTTGGTATCCCAGACCGAGCGCAGCGCCTCGAGGTCACCCGCCGCCGTCGGGTTCCACTCGGTGAACACATATTCCCGCTCCTCGGTAATCTTCCCGTCATTCCCCACATCGTAGAACAGCACCCCGTCTCCCGCGCCAGCCCAGGCCGTGCGGTGCAGAAGCCCCTCGCCCCCGTCCATGAAGATCGTCGAGCGGTCGAACTCCGTGATCTCGATCCCGTTGCCGTTCAGATCGAGCAGGATCGGCTTGCTGCTCGACCCACTGCTGCTACCACCGCCGCCGTTTGCTTGTTCGCGGTAATCCTCTGCCCGCCTTGCGTAGTATTCGCGCTCCTGTGCAGTCTCGGCGGTCTTCGCAAACTTTTCATAGAGGTCCGCGTTGCGCGCCGCAAGGTCTTTGGAACTGAGCGTCCCATCCTTGTCATAGTCGCCGCCGGGTTGATACTTTTGCCCAATGAAGTCCCCGCCACCATAAAAGCGCTCGGTGTTGAAGCCGGTGCCATTGAGGTATGTGCTTACATCCCCGTGGCCGTCGTTGGCATCCCCACCAGGGCGACCATCCTCATCCCGGAATGCCTCGCCGCTCAAGATATCGTTGATGGCTTGCCCCATCGCGGGCAGGAACCCGTTGATCGCCGAGCCGACGTCATGCAAGAAGTTGCTAATGCCGTCCCCGACACTATCCCAGAACCCGTTCGTTAGATACCGATCCAGTCCAGTCGAAAACAAATTTCCAACGGCACCAAACACTCCAGAATCGTTATGAACCCTCAATCCGCCTGCAACATAAGTATGAAGGCCTTCCACCTCCAAGTTATACGTCGCCCATCCATTCAACTCATCGGCTTGCAATGCAGATGTTCCAACTACAGCTTCTTGAACAACAGCGTTCGCGAACATGTGGGCCGTTACAGAAGAGTAAACAATGCGTTCAGCTTTGGCTTCCACTATTTGCCCAGAGGCGAGCACGACTGTCGCATGCTCATCTTCAATCATCTCCCCAATTTTTCGAAACTGGCCGAACTGATCAAGAAAATGATGGCCTAAGGTCGAAATAAGTTCCTTCTGCTGACCGGCGTCTTCCCAAGTAAGCTTGACCCACTCAGTTGTAATGCTCCGGTGTAGCCTCACCACCCGACGCGGAATAAGGGAACCACGTCCCAAGTCAGCAAGAGGGTCGAAGGAAAGTACCACATCTCCAATACAAATATCAGATATTGGTTTTGAAAAGCCAGGCGAAATCTCAATTAATGTATTTCCCGGAAAGCATTCATCCGGTGCCAATAGCTTGTCGAGCTGGCTAGCAAGCTTAGCTGCAGCGGCAGCGCGTTCTTTGGGCGCAAGACTCGACTTGACTTCATCAAGAGAACTCAGGATATATTGGAATGAAGCTTTCTCACTAAGAATGGAGTATGCATCTTCCGTCAGCTCTCCAATTATTTTATGCTCCAGAGCTTTAACTAGTACCGATCTCATGGTCGCTTCATCGACACCGAGTGCTTTTGCCATTCCAGCCACTTCACTCCGACTGAAGCTGGATGCCCAACTCGAGGCTTGCCGATCAATATTTGGACTAGAGTGAAGTACTTCGTGTGATGCATAAGCCGCCAGTAGCTTTCCCTTGACATTTAAGTCATAGGTGTCGAAACCAATCCAGATAGAGTTTTTCGGGGCACCAGCATTTATGGCATTTGTAGAAGAATTGTGCGCTGCTGCGAGTCCCACTTCACCGTTGTAAACGTATACGTATATATTGTAATTCTTTGCTGAGAAGTTCGCCTGGCTGAATGCGCCATCCAAGTAGCCCTGATCTAAAGCTGCAAATATTTTATTGAACTCTTTCTGGCTTGGTGCTCGTAAGCCAGAAAATTTTTGTAGTGTATCGGCATAAGATGTTGTGCGGTCATTAAAAACCCTGAGACTAGAAAAACTCTCGGAAACTATATCGGTGGGATATAAGCGAAAAGCCATTATTGCGCTCCATACTCTTTGCCATAGTATTCTTCAAAAATCTCGTCCGTCATGCAGGTCGGATGTGGCAAGAACCCAGCCAAAAACATCCCTGGGGGGCACTCTGGTCCTGGGGGCTTCTTGACAAAGGCAGGGTTATCTCTCAGTGGCGTCTCCTGGCCGCCGTTATTCTGTGTGCATGCCGCTATTAATAAAAGAAAAAACAGAGTCGCCCCAGACCGAGTTCGGTTGCGGCTCGTTTTTGACAGCTCTAGCATCGTGTTGCCCCTCAAGTAACCAAGTCAAGCATGCTGTTTGCGCTACGCAGTGCGCTTTTTTGTGCATCTTTCTCTTTTGCTCGCCGATCCAAAGGGACGATTAGCACCGCTCCCAGCGTTCGCACGTAGAGACGAAACGACGACGTAGGGAAGACGGGAAAAAGACCCGTAAACGATTTCTTGCCAACGGACTTACCCCCAGAGCACCAAGTGCCACCGTCTTGATGAACAGCAGATCAAACAAGTCGACACCATTCCGCATATAACTCCTACATGACACTCGCCACATAAGATCCCCCCGCTTGGACAAACCCCAGCCGCTCCACCGACCGGCCCACTCGCTCCGCCGAAATCCCAGAAGTGGCATGCAGCAATATCTCCCTCGCCCCGATGCCCCGCGCCCAGAGCGCGACGGCCCGGAACAATCCGAGGGCTGCCTTGCCGCCCAACAAAGATGTCCGCAAGGATTGTGACGTATAGATCGCATTGATCGTCACGATCAGAACGCCCTCTCCGACGTGGTATTCCCCGACCGAGGCGAACACGAACCCCTCCGCCCGGCCCCGCACCTCGGCCACGGCGATCAGATGCCGCTTTTCCTCCGCCAGCGCCTGTCCCAGAATCTTCCGTGCTTTGTCACGGCTGAACGGAATATAGCCGAACCTGCTCTCACCATGCCCAACTGCGGCAAGGTCTAGCAAAGCTTCGTGATTGTCATCGGGTTTGACGAGCCGAAACAAAAGAGTTTTGGCCGCAGCGCTGGTGTTCTCGCTCGCAGAAATTAGCCGAGGGGAGCGCACCTGCGCTCCACCCGAAGCTAAAGACACCGCCTGCATCGCCACCATAACACCACCACCCCTTACCCGAATAGCGATAGCCGTGCCATATTCCGAACACATTCCGGTTGAGTCGGTCAATTGGTATTTGCGAGTGATATGTTATATTCTGCGGGCAGATTTTGGTTGTTGGCAAATCGAAAACAATAGCCGCGTAGTTTCAATCCTTACCGCTTCGTTAATTCGTGCCCGTAACCCCCTGACCCCATGGGCCCCACCCCATTGACCCCCGGCGGAGGCCCTTGCGGTCCCCCTCAGGTCTCCCGGAGCGCATGGCTGAAGTAGTCGGTGAACGGCTTCAGAAGGTAGGACAGCGGCGTCCTATCCTCCGTCCGGATGAACGCCTCCGCCGGCATCCCCGGCACCAGCACCGCCCGGTCCAGCCGCTTCAGCTCCTCCGGATCGATCCCGATCCCGGTCCGGTAGTAGGGCACCACCGACCTCTCATCCATCAGCGCATCCGCCGACACCAGCGTCACATGGCCCACCAGCTCCGGTGTCGTCCGCGACGGCAGCGCCGAGAACACCAGCCGCACCTCCTGCCCGATCCGCACTTCATCGACATGAATGACCGGCATCTGCGCCGCGATCACCCTCCCCCGCATCCCGGATCACAAGATCAACCGGACCAACGACCTGCTGCCCTGGAACGCACGGTAACTGCGGTCAGGCCGGACGCTTACCTTACGCTAGCCATTTGGGTGTCCCTTCCAGCTGACGAAGCGGCTCTTGACCCGCTTGACAGCCGGATCCTGGCAGATTGTTTTTCGAGGACGACAGCCGCATAGACTGAGGCGAAACCTGTTCAACGTGCAAAGAGATGGGTCATCGCCGGATCGAACGTCAGATTCATCGGGGTCCCCAAGGAAAAGACCGCATCCCGTGTCAGCGCAGCGATCAAGGGAGTTTTGTCGCGCAATTCCACCTCAAGCACGGTCTCGCTGCCCAGACGCTCGGTCAGAATGACGGTTCCATGCAGCTGGCCCGGCGATCCATCTTGCGTCGGAGCGAGGTATTGCGGGCGAATTCCGAGCCGGGCGCGTTGCCCCGTCAGGGGAGTACCGGCACGGATTGGCACTTCGACCGCGTCAAGCGCTTCGCTGCGGACCACAGCCTTGCCGCCGGTGGTTGAAAGCACCTCGACGTCGAGGAAGTTCATCGATGGCGCACCAAGAAAACCTGCCACGAATTCATTGACCGGGTTGTGGTAAAGATCCATGGGGCTGCCAATCTGCTGGACAAGCCCGTCCTTCAACACAACGATCTTGTCGGCCAGCGTCATCGCTTCAACCTGGTCATGCGTGACATAGACCATGGTCGCGCCCAGCGCCTTGTGCAGCTTGCCGATCTCCATCCGCATGTCCATCCGCAAGGCCGCATCAAGGTTGGAGAGTGGTTCGTCAAACAGAAACACCTGAGGTTTGCGGACGATTGCCCGCCCGATGGCGACGCGCTGGCGCTGGCCACCCGACAATTGGCTCGGACGGCGCTCCATCAGGTGTTCCATCTGCAGGATGCGCGCAGCTTCGGCGACCTTGGCGTCCTTGGTGGCCTTGTCATCGCCCGCGATCGTCAGCCCGAAGGCGACGTTTTCGCGCACTGTCATGTGCGGGAAGATGGCATAGGACTGGAAAACCATCGCCACGCCGCGATCCTTGGGCGGCAGGTCGTTCACCACCCGCCCGCCAATGTCCAGCGTGCCGCCCGAAATATCCTCCAGCCCCGCGATCATGCGCAGCAGGGTGGACTTGCCGCAGCCTGAAGGGCCGACAAAGACGCAGAACTCGCCGTCGTCGATGGCGATGTCGACGCCTTTGATGACATCGGCGTTGCCGTAGCTTTTCTTGAGGCCCTTCAGGGTGATGGCGGCCATGGCTCTACTCCGCAGCTTGGGGAACGGGGGCGACCTGCAACAGGCCATCGGGGCCGACGCTGACGGGCTCGGGGTCCATCACATAGCCGCCGAACTGGTCCTTGCCACCATCGGCAAAGCCAAGGATCCGCAGGCCGCCCGGCGTTTGCAGGATACGTGCGGCATAGCGGCGGCAGGGCTCGGCCCCGTCGAAGAACGGCCCCGGCGCCACCTGCCACGGCCCGCGCGGATGATCGGCGACAAGGTAGTGGTTGCCGGTGACCGGGCTTTGCGGGTTCGACGCCCGGTAGGCGTCCGACCACTGGTGGCCGCTGGTGCAAAAGAGGCAATACCAGTGCTGGCCCACCCGGAAGACCTGCGGCACCTCGAGCTGGCCAAAACCGCCGGTAAAGACGGGCGGGCGCAGCGTCCATGTCATCAGGTCGGGCGAGGTGGCAAAGCCAATGGCCCCGCCGGCGTTGGGTTCGGCAATCCCCGGCGCGCGGGCGGTGAAATACATCAGCCAGCCGTCGCCGTCGGGGTCGCGCATCACCCAGGGGTCGCGCATGGCACGGTCGTGCCAGTGGCCCTTCATGTGATCCTTTTCGTAGAGGTCGGCCACGGGGCCGGTCAGGTCCAGGCAAAGCCCGTCATTCACCCGCTGCCACGAATGCCCGTCGGTCGAGGTGGCATGACCGATGCGCTGGTACAGCCCGTCCTCGGCCCTTGTGGAGCCGGTGTAAAACAGATGCCAGCCGCCCACCTCATCCCGCACGACCGACCCGGTCCAGGTGGTGTAGTCGTCCCATGCAGGAGGGGGAGAGGGGCGCAACATGGTGCCCAAATGCGTCCAGTTCACAAGGTCCGTGCTGGTAGCATGGCCCTGGCTCACGTTGAAATGCCGCAGGTCGGGGTCACCAAGGCTGCGGTCGGCCTGCAGGAAATAGCCGTGCCACTTCTCGCCGTCATGGGCGTACCAGCTGTCCCAGATCCATTTGCCCTCAATTGCGATGACCATGAGTGTCTCCGTTCAACCCTTCACACCGGTCGATGCGATCGACGCGATGAAGGCGCGTTGCAGGTAAAGATAGAAGGCCAGTACCGGGACGGTGATCATGGACAGATAGGCCATGATCTCGCCCCAGGCGCGGTTCAGCTGGAAGAAGTATTGCAGGCCCACCATCACCGGGCGGTAGCCTTCTTCCTGCACCACCATCAGCGGCCAGAGGTATTGGTTATACATGTACAGGAACTTGAGGATCGCCGCCGTGGCCAGCACCGGCCCTGACAGCGGCATCACGATGCGCCGGTAAATCTGCCACCAGCTTGCCCCTTCAACCCGCGCCGCCTCGATCAGCTCTCCGGGCAGGTCCTTGAAGAACTGGACGAACAGGAACACCGTAAGGCCATCAGCGATGAAGGGTACAATCTGGACGTGATAGCTGTTCAGCCAGCCGGTCGTGAACCCGTCCAGCCCGAGCCACGGCAGTTTCGATGCGATCAGCAACAGTGGAATGGCGATGGTTTCAAACGGCACGATCAGCGTGGCAAGGATGATGGTCAGGATGAAGTCCCTGCCCTTCCAGCCGATAAAGACAAAGGCAAAGGCCGCCATCGAACAAGCGATCATTGACAGCACCACCGTCACGCCCGTGACAATCACCGAGTTGAAAACGAACAGCCCCACGGGCGCGCGGCGGAAGGCGGCGGCGTAGTTGTCCAGCGACACATCGCCCACCGGCAGGAACGCCCGCAACGACGCGGTGTCAGACAGCAATTGCTGGTCGGGCTTCAGGCTGGACATCACCATGAACACCAGCGGAAAGACAAAGATCACCGCGATCAGGGTCAGCACGGCATAGCGCACGATCAGGCGCAGGCCATGGTTGTCAGTGGCGATGGTGGCCATTTATGTGCGCTCCCGTGTCAGCCAGCGTTGGATCAGGGAAATGGACAGCACGATCACGAACAGGATCACCGAAATCGCCGATCCGCCGGAAATGTCCTGCTTGCCATAGCCGCGCTCGATGGCCTGAAAGACGATGCTCTGGGTGCTGTCCAGCGGTCCGCCATTGGTCATCACGTCAATCTGCGCGAACACGGCAAAGGCCTGCATGGTGATCACGATCAGCACCAGAATGGCGGTGTTGCGCAGGCCCGGCCATGTGATGTACCGGAAGGTCTGCCACTTGCTGGCACCTTCGATGGCGCCCGCCTCATACAGCGTGGGGCTGATGGTTTGCAGGCCTGACAGCCAGATCACCATGTGAAAGCCCACCGCCTGCCAGATCGACATGGCGATGATGGCCCCCAGCGCGGTCGAGGGGTTGCCCAGCCAGTCAACCTTGGGGATCGCGCCAAAGCTGATCGCGCCCAGAAGGTTGTTCAGAAGGCCCGAGTTGCCGTCATAGATGAACCGCCACAAGAGCGAGACCACGACGATGGAAACGACCACCGGCATGAAATAGATCGCGCGGAACAGGTTGATGCCCCGAAGCCGCTGGTTGATCAGCAGAGCAAGGCCAAGTGCAAGCCCCGCCTGC
>JAYSSN010000366.1:0-3025 GCA_043720555.1 Rhodobacterales bacterium
CACCAAGGTGACGAACGCCAATGGCAGCAAGACCGAGACGCTGGTCAACAAGGCAGGCGCCGATGCGGTGACGGCGATCACGGTGGACCGGACGGTCACGACGGTGAGTGCGGACGGCAAGGTGGTGACCATCGAGCGGGATTCGGAGGGCGGCGGCTGGTTCGACCAGCGCGAGGTCCGCACGACCAGCGCCGATAGCAGCCGGACGACGGTGATCAGTGATCTGGCGCAGAGCGGGGCGGTGATCCGCAGTTCCAGCGAGACGGTGTCGGTGAACGGGCTGACACGGTCGGAAGGGGGTGGACGAGGACGGCAACGGCACGGTGGACGCGACGGTGACACATGCGATCACGGTGGCAGGGAACAACAGCCGGACCGAAATCACGTCGGTGACGAATGGCAACGGCTCATTGCGGGCGAGAGAGACAGAGACGGTGAGTGCCGACGGCCGGGTACGGACAGTGGTGTCCGATCTGGACGGCGATGGGGACACCGACCGGACCGACGAGATGGCGATCACGGTGACGGTGGGCGCGCAGGATGGACCCGGCCCGCGATGTGATGGTGCTGGACAACACGCCGATGGATTACCTCGATTTTGCCAGCCCGCGCGAAGGCTTGGCCGGCAAGATCGGCATAGATGCCACGACCAAGATCGGCACAGAAACCACGCGCGACTGGGGGCAGGTCATGGCGCTTGACCCCAGGGATGAGGCCTTTGCCGCTGACCTGTTGGCCCGTCACATGCCGGGTGCGCGATGAGCGCGCGGGTGATCCTTGGGGTGTCGGGCGCGTCGGGTGTTATATTGGCGCTGGAATGCGCGCGGGTGCTGGCGCGGATCGGGGTCGAGATCGACCTGACGCTTTCGTCCATGGCAGAGCGGACGCTGGCGCTGGAAATCGGGCAGGGGGCGCAGGCCGAGCTTGTAGCTTTGGCTACCCGCCTGCATCCGATCCGCGATCTGGGGGCCAGCATCGCCTCGGGGTCGTATCCAGTGGCGGGGATGATCGTGGCCCCTTGTTCGATGCGCAGCCTTGCCGCCATCGCGCATGGGCTGGACGATAACCTGCTGACCCGCGCCGCCGGGGTGCAGCTGAAGGAGCGCCGCCCGCTGATCCTTTTGGCGCGCGAGGCACCGCTGACCTTGGCGCATCTGCGTAACATGGTGGCGGTCACCGAAATGGGCGGCACCATCCTGCCGCCGGTGCCAGCCTTCTATCTGCGCCCGCAAACCACACTTGAAATTGCCGCCCAGATCGCTGCCCGCGCCGTCGATCTGTTGCGCCTTGCCCCACCTCAGGCCGCTGCCTGGGCCACCCCCTGACAGGAGATATGTTATGACCCAACTTTCCCCCGAAATGACCGTAAGCGCGATTGCCGCCGACCTGCCCGGAGCGGCGGAATTGTTTCGCCGTAACGGCATCAACTTTTGCTGTGGCGGCAATATCGCGCTGGGCGAGGCCGCGCTCAAGGCCGGTCTGCTGCCCGATGTGTTGATCGCAGATCTGCAAGTCTTGGCTGATGCCGCAGGCCGGGATGCGCCCGAAGCCACCCCGGCGCTGATCGACCATATCTTAAGCCGCTATCACGAAACCCACCGCGCCGAGCTGGAATGGCTGATCCCCTTGGCGCAAAAGGTAGAACGGGTGCATGGCGACCACGAAGACGCACCGCTTGGGCTGGCGGATGCGCTGATTGCACTGCGCGACGATCTAGATTCGCATATGCAGAAGGAAGAACAAGTGCTTTTTCCGCTGATGCTGCAAGGCGGCAACCCGAAGATCGTGCATCCGATCACGCAGATGCGGCATGAACATGACGACACCGCCCGTCTGTTGGCCGGGGTCGAACATGCCGCCCACGGCCTGAACCTCCCCGAAGGCGCTTGTGGGTCATGGACAGCGCTTTACACCGGGTTGCGCAAGTTTTCCGGCGATCTTGTGGCGCATATGCATCTGGAAAATGCCGTTCTGTTCGCCCGGTTCGACACCGCGCGCGCCTGACCCCGGTGCTGCGGCTTGACCGTCCTTTGTGGCAAGCCGCGCACCGCCCGCTGTTCTTTTGCGCCGGGTTTTGTGCGCTGCTGGCCCCGGCGGTCTGGCTTTGGCCGGGCGGTTTGGCGACCGACCCCGTGCGATGGCATTTGCACGAACTGTTGTTTGGCATGGGCGGCGCGGCGGTTGGGGGATATCTGCTGACCGCGCTGCCAAGCTGGACCAGAGCAGTCCGGGTTTCCCCGCACAGCGTGCGCGCGCTGACCTTGCTGTGGGTTTTGGCGCGGCTTGCCTTGCCGCTGTCTGCCGTTGTGCCGATTGTGCTGACTTTGGCCATGGCGGTCGGATATTTCGTCGCACTCTGCCTGGTTCTTGCCCGCCCCCTGATCGCCGCCAAAGTCTGGCGTCGGTTGTGGGTGGTTGGCGCAATTGCCGCGCTGGCGCTGGGCGATGCAGCCCTCTTGGCGGATACACTGGGGTGGCGCGAGACATCGTTCGACCCTTTGGCCATGGTGCTGCTGTTTGCGGGTCTGATCAGCATCATCGGCGGTCGCGCCATTCCCGCCTTCACCCGCAGTTGGCTGCAAACCACGGCGTCTCGCCGGAATTTTCACGACAACAGGCTGCTGTCATCCGGCGCGCTGAGCGCAACAGCCCTGGGTGGGGGTATGGCTCTGGCCGGGCAAACCACAGGTGCGGGGATGTGGCTGGTTTTGGCGGGCGTTTTGCACTGCTTGCGGCTGATCGGCTGGCAGGGTCTGCACACGCGGCATTATCCGGCGTTGTCGATGTTGCATCTGGCCTGGCTCTGGCTGCCTGCGGGCTTGATCCTGATCGGCACAGCGATGCGGCACCCGCAGGTTCTGTCACTGGTCACGGCGGCCCATGCACTGACCATGGGGGCAATGGGCTCGATGATTCTGGCGATAGCGGGCCGGGCGGTAATGGCGCGGCAAGGCGGCAGGCTGCTTGCGGGGTGGGGCCTTTCCTTGGCGTTCACTCTGGTCTGGCTTTCGGCCATGCTGCGGGT
>JAYSSN010000367.1:0-3018 GCA_043720555.1 Rhodobacterales bacterium
GTCGAGGTCACTTCACTGTCGATCATTGCCACGCAGGTGTACAAAATCCCCGCAAACCAGCACGCAATCAACGCTGCATAAGCCCCGCCTTTGCCCACGGCAAAGTTCCAGCCCATGTACTCGCCCACCAGCACGATCCCCACGCCCAGCGCCCAGATATGCGCCGGGCCAAGTACCCGCAGCAGGCCCACCTTGTCGGTGGCATTCGTTGCAGTATCTGCCATGTCCGCCCCCTAAAGCTGATGTTTCTCGGTCATTGCTTCCAACTCGCCCTCTTTCGACGAGGTCAGCATCGCTTCGGAATAAGTGCTGTCAGTCTTGATCCAGTCCACCACGATGATCAGCCCGAACACCACCGAAAGCGCCCATGCCGCGTATTCGAAGATCGTCCACATATCCATGTCGCGCTCCTATTTCCCGTCAAATTTTTCGGCAATCACGTCGCGGTACTCCGTCTCGGAAAAGCGGATCAACATGACGTAATATCCCAGGATCACCACGATCATGATCAGCAGGCTTGGGACCGAAAAGCTGTAGTCGAACCGCGCCGTGATCGTGTCGGCAGCAGATGCCGCATCCGCAAATCCCAACTGGTTCCATTTTTCCACCATGGCGGGATTTTGCCCCAGGGATTCCCATGTCGGGTTTTCCACCGGCACCGGCACCTTGCTTGATCCCGCAAGCCCCATCCATAACGGCACGAACAGCGCCCCGATCGACAGCGCCAGCAACACGATCACATCAACGATCTGCCCGATTTTGGATTGGACGGGCGGCGTATACCTTGCCATCGGGGTCACCCTTTCTGTGCGCGGGAGGCATCAAGAAACTTGATGTCCAGCCCATACATGAAGTCACGGTCGTCGCGGTAATGCTTGAGCATTGCCATGATTGCCGCCGTGTTCAGGATCAAAATCACCGCCCCGCCGACCAGCAGAACCAGGCGAGCTGTGCTGTCTGGTGCCAGCGACCAGGTCGCAATCGCCACAAAGATGATGGCAAACCACAGCCCGATGACAAAACCCCATGCCACTTGCACATCTCGTTTATGCATCGCAGCGATGCGTGTTGACAGATCAGACACCTGTTCCCTCCCGAGGGCCTTGTGCTGTGATCTCCGCGGCGGCCCGGACCGACGAATTCCCTATCGTTCAAGTTTTTTTTCTTTTAGGAAACATCGCCTGCGACAATCTGTCAAGAAAACAATCTGGCCTCTGGCCTCTCGACCAGATTTCTGGCGCAAGGTGAAATTCCGGCGACTTTCTCTGGTGGTCCGCTCGACGTCATACGCAGCGTGCAGCCCCGAAAACCGACGGTATCACCAGGAACTGACCCTAGTAGTAAAAAAAGTTTCTTGACAGTTGAGCGTTTCGATCTTCGATGCTAGCTTTACGTCAGGCATCACGCAGGAGAGCGCCCAATGTGCGGCATCGTCGGACTTTTTCTGAAAGACCCATCGCTGGAACCCCACCTTGGGGCGATGCTGACGGACATGCTGATCACCATGTCCGATCGCGGTCCTGACAGTGCTGGCATCGCCATCTACGGCCGCGCCCATGCGGGTCACGCCAAGCTGACCGTGCAATCCGCCAATCCCGATCAGGATTTCAAGACACTTGCCACCGACCTTGGCAAAACCCTCGGCGCCAAGGTCAGCGGACAGATCAAAGACACCCATATGGTGCTGGATGTGCCTGTCGCCCAGATCGACGCCGCCCGCACCGCGATGCGTGACCTGCGCCCGGCCGTCAAAGTGATGAGCGCGGGCGAAGAGATCGAGATTTACAAAGAGGTTGGCCTGCCCCGCGACGTCGCCGCCCGCTTTGACATCGCCCACATGTCCGGCACCCACGGCATCGGCCACACCCGCATGGCCACCGAATCCGCGGTGACAACCATGGGCGCGCATCCATTTTCCACCGGGTCAGACCAATGCCTTGTGCACAATGGTTCGCTTTCCAACCACAACTCCGTCCGCCGCAGCCTCAGGCGCGCGGGAATGACATTCGAGACGGAAAACGACACCGAGGTTGCCGCCGCCTTTATCAGCCACAAACTTGAAACGGGGTCGGCCCTCGGCGAAGCGATGGAAGCCACCCTGACCGACCTTGACGGGTTTTTCACCTTCGTCGTCGGCACCAAAAATGGCTTTGGCGTGGTGCGCGATCCAATCGCGTGCAAACCTGCCGTCATGGCTGAAACCGATCAATACGTTGCCTTCGGGTCCGAATACCGCGCGCTGGTCAACCTGCCGGGCATTGATACCGCCCGCGTGTGGGAGCCCGAACCTGCCACCGTCTACTTCTGGGAACGCTGAGCATGCAGACTTTCGATCTGGAGGCGCAGGGCCTGCGTGCGCTGAATTCCACCCTGCACGCCCTGCGCGGCAGCACAAACGAAACCGCCTGGGAAATCATAAACCCCAAAGGCAGCCACGCCATTGCCGTCGGCGTCGATGCGCCGCTGGATATCACCGTCAGGGGGTCCACCGGATATTACTGCGCGGGCATGAACAAGCTGGCGACGATCCGCGTCAAAGGCTCGGCTGGCCCGGGCGTGGCTGAGAACATGATGTCTGGCACCGTCATCATCGACGGTGACGCCAGCCAGTACGCCGGGGCTACGGGCAATGGCGGGCTTCTGGTGATTAAAGGCAACGCAAGTTCGCGCTGCGGCATTTCGATGAAGGGCATCAACATCGTCGTGCATGGCAACATCGGTCATATGTCGGCGTTCATGGCACAATCGGGCAATCTGGTGGTGCTGGGTGACGCGGGCGACGCTTTGGGTGACAGTCTTTACGAGGCCGGCATGTTCGTGCGCGGCACAGTCAAGTCGCTTGGCACTGACTGCGTTGAGAAAGAAATGCGCCCCGAACATCTGGCGCTGCTGGCAGACCTTCTGCAGCGCGGCGAGGCCGATCATCTGGCCAAACCATCCGAGTTCAAACGCTACGGCTCGGCCCGCAAGCTTTACACCTTCAATATCGATAACGCGTCCTCGTACTAAGGCACCCAG
>JAYSSN010000368.1:0-3000 GCA_043720555.1 Rhodobacterales bacterium
CGAATCGAGGTTGCGCAAAAACACAGGTACATGCAGCGGGTTGGCCGTACGGGCGACCGCCTGCCACAGCTCCTCTTCTTCGGGACGCAGGGTGCGACGACGGGCCATGATCAGTTATCGGACAGCATCGCAAAGGCGGTATCGATGGGCAGCAGCACGATCATGCGACCGCCATCTTTGACGACACCTGCGGCGTCGCCCGCGTCGATGCCGGTGCCGTAGAAGATATCTGCGCGCTGGGTGCCTTTGATGGCGCCTCCGGTGTCCTGGGCGATCATCAGGCGGCGGATCGGTGCGGGGCCATCTTTTTCAATCCACACCGGCGCGCCCAGTGTGGTGAAGGCGGGATCGACAGCGACAGAGCGCAGAGCAGTGATCGACCGGCCCATGGCGCCAATCGGACCTTTGTTGGCGGGCAGTTCGTCAATGATCCGGAAAAACACGTAGGACGGGTTGATGTTGAGCATCTGTGCGCCCGCAACCGGGTTGGCGCGGACATACGCCTTGATGTCCTGCGCCGAGACCTGATCTATCGTGCGCAGTCCGCGGCGGACCATTTCCTGCCCGACGGACTGGTAACGATAGCCGTTACGCCCGGCATACCCAACGCGGATGATACGGCCGTCGGGCATGCGGATGCGACCTGAGCCCTGAACTTGCAGAAAGTATGCCTCCACCGGGTCATCAAGCCAGACAAGCTCGAGATCGCGTCCGCGCAGGATGCCGGATTCGATGGTGGCGCGGCTGTGATAGGCCTGCCCATCGGTCAGTTCGGGCGGGCGGCGGTAGATCGGGTAGGCAAAGCGGGTGGTGCGTACGGCGGAGCCTGCAAGTTCCGGTTCATAGTACCCGGTGAACAGTGCAGGGGGATCGCCGATCAGAACGGGGCGGAAAAAAAGCTCAAAGAACGCACGCGCGCTTTCGGGCGTGCCGCGCGCGTCGCCGGAAAGCTTGCACAGCGGCTGCCATGCCGGGCCGTCGATGGCGTCACAGGTCGCGCGGAACGCTGTGAGTGCGGCCTGATGATCGTCATTCTCCCAGCCGTCAAGTTCTGCAAAATCAAGGACTTGCGCCTTTGCGCCCGCCGTCGTCACGGCGACCGCCAGGGCAATGGCCATGACACAGGCACGCATCACTCCCCGGTCGCGACCAGTTGCCAGTTCGGGTCATCAACCCCCATGCGGCGGGCATACGTCCAGATGTCACGCTGCTTTTTCACTTCGGTCGTGCTGCCTTCGACGATCTCGCCCGCCTTGTTGCGCACGATCGAGGTCAGCTCGCCCACATAACGGACAGTGATTTCGGCGGTTTTGGTCGTGGCGTCGAAGGAGGCGTCGTGCAGCACCAGTTCGCGCAGACCGACAAAATTCGCCTCGACAGTCAGGCCTTCGTCATCGCGGGCACGGATGGCATCTTCAAAGGTGTTTTCGACATCGGCAGACAGGAACGGGCGAACTTTTTCCAGTTCTCCCTTTTCAAACGCCATCAGGATCATTTCATAGGCACCACGGGCACCTTGCAGGAAGGTGTTGACGGAAAACCCCGGCTCGGCCGCCTTCATCGCGGCAAGCGCGCGGGCGGCAGGGGTGCCATCACCTGCGTGATCGGTAATATCGCGGTCAGGGCCGCCGTCGATGACCTCCAGCCCCTGACGCGCGCGCGGACGCAGATCGTCCAGCGGGACAGGGGGCTTTTCAAAGCCTTCGCGCGTGCCCAGCACCGATCGCAGCTTCAGGATCAGGAATATGGCGATTCCTGCCAGAACGAGAAGTTGGATCAAGGAGTTGTTCATCTGAGCCTCGGGTCGTTGCGCGGCATTGGTATTGAGAGCCGTCCCTCTTATGTAGGTGAGGGGGTGGTCCAAGTCCACCATCCGCCCGAAGGAGATGTAAGATGCCTGTTGTGATGGCGATGTTGGTCTGGCCGCTGGTTGAAATTGCGCTGTTTGTCACGTTGGGTGGCTGGCTGGGTCTGTGGCTGACGCTGGTGACCGTGCTGGGGACCGGGATCGCCGGGGTTGCGCTGATGCGATGGCGCGGATTGCGGGCGATGGCGGACGTGCGGGGACAGGTGCGGCAGATGGCAAATCCGTTGCCATTGGTGGCGGATCAGGCGGTGTTCATGCTGGCCGCGATGCTGCTGATTTTGCCGGGGTTTCTGACCGACTTCCTGGGTTTGCTGTTGCTGATCCCGCCGGTGCGGGCCACGCTGATCGCGGGACTGGCGCGACGCATGCCGCTGCCAACCGCGGGCGTGCGGCGGTCGTCGGACGTCATTGACGCAGAATTCACGGAAATCGAGGCCCCGCGCCCCCAAAACCAGGGGCCATCCGGCTGGACACAGGATTGAGCGGCGACAACGGGTCTGTTAGGAACGGCGCAAGAAATTTTTGGAGCGACGGATATGGCTGACGAAACCCCGACCCCGAACGGCGCTGCCGCACCGGCGGCCCCGCAAGTGCAGATGCGCGTGCTGGCGCAGTTCATCCGTGACATGTCGTTTGAAAACATGGTGGCCCAGAAGGGGATCACCGGGGCAGACGTGCAGCCCGATATTCAGGTGGCCGTCAGTCTGGATGCCCGCAAGCGCGGGGGCGAGCATCAATATGACGTCATCAGCAAGTATCGGGTAACATCCAAGAACAAGGTGAACGGCGACACGCTGTTCCTGATGGAACTGGACTATGGCGGCGTCTTTCACGTCGAGGGTGTGGCGGAAGAGCAGTTGCATCCCTTTCTGCTGATCGAGTGCCCGCGGTTGCTGTTCCCGTTCGTGCGGCGGATCATTTCGGATGTGACGCGCGACGGCGGCTTCCCGCCGCTGAACATCGATTCGGTCGATTTTCTGGCGCTGTACCGGCAGGAAATATTGCGCCGGGCAGAGGCCCAGAAGGCCGCGTCGACAACGCCCCCGAATTAAGACCGCCTGTTCCAGACAGCACCGTCGCCCAGCTTGGCCACAAAGGTCTGATGGGCGGCGCTTTCGTCGGCTGTCAGGCGG
>JAYSSN010000369.1:0-23627 GCA_043720555.1 Rhodobacterales bacterium
GTCACATACGACACCTGATTGGGCGTCTCGAACGTGTCCCAGGCGCTCGTTGTGCGGTTCCACACCTCTTTTGCACCGGGGAGTGGCGCTGCAGCCACCTTGTTACGGATCGGACTGTCGGCCTGCATCGCCTGAATGAATGCATCATCCCACGAATAAGACATCAACGTCTGACCGCCGCCGAACGAGAAAATCTCATCCCCCAGACCGAATGACGTGCCACCGGGTGGCATGGATGCCTGTGCTGCCACAAACAGTTCCAGCCCGCGCACCCAGCCTGGTGAGTTGACCAGCGGGGTCATGGTTTCCAGATCAAAGAAGAAACCACCCTTTACATCAGGGTGCTTGGCATATGGGGCGACCCTGCTGATGAAGGCCGAAAACATCAGATCGTCTCGCTTGGTCACTTCGGCAGTGCCGAAGTTCGGAGCACCATCGCTGTCAAAGTCGAAATTGTTAAAGACGGCGGCTACCTCGTTATACTCTTCCCACGTCGCAGGTACCGTCAGATCGCGGCCCGCAGCCTCTTTGAATTTGGCCTGCATGTCGGGGTTGTTGAACACGTCGCTGCGGTATTTGAGGTAGTGCCGGTCGCCGTCCATCGGGTATTGCACCAGCTTGCCATCCACGGATGACACGCCACGATAGGTGTCGGTGACCGACGTCATGCCTGCCACGTTCTGATAGGCGGCGGGTACTTCGGCAAAGAAAGGGCTGAAATCGCCCAGCCAGAGCGAGGCATGGAAGAGCACATCATAGGCCTGCTGTTGAGTCTGGAACGGGATCATGATGCGCTGGAACAGATCACCGAACGGAACATGAACGACGTTCACGGTGGCCCCGGTCAGCTCCTGAAACTGCGTGGCATGCAGCGCGGTAGGCTCACCGATCACAGGAATGGCGTGCGTGATGATGTTCAGCGTGCGCCCGGTATAATCCTTTGCGTCGATTGACGCAAACGAGCAGGCCCCCGGCACGTCGGCCTTGATGCCGTACTTGGTATAGTCTTGCGCCGATGCCATGGTGGCCGTCAGCGCCGTGGTGGCAAGCGCCACACGCAGCATGTGTCTCATGGTAGTCCTCCCTAACGTGTTTGTCTTGATTACGGGACCAGAACGGCCCGGCCTTTGATCTTGCCGTGATGCAGGTCCTGCAGCGCCTGGTTGGCGTCTTTCAGAGCGTAGTGCTTGGTGGCCAGTTCGACCAATCCACGATCCGCCAGCGCCATAAGTTCGGTCAGTTCAGCCCATGTGCCAACCAGATTGCCGATGATGTTGCGCTCGGTCGAAATCAGATCGACGGTGTTGATGCGCAGCTCTTCGCCGTAGCCCACGATGTAATAGCTGCCATTGGGGCGGGTCATATCCAGCCCCTTTTTGGTCGTGCCCTTTTCGCCGACAAAGTCGATCACCGCCTCGGCACCCTTGCCGCCTGTCAGCGCCTTGACCGCTTCCAACTCGCCACCGTCGGCCTTGACCAGATGGTCGGCTCCACCCTCACCCGCCAGTGCAAGCGACACGTCAGAGATATCAACCACGATGATTGTCGCCGCACACATCGCGCGCAAAACCTGCACGCCGATATGGCCCAGCCCGCCCGCGCCGATCACCACCACCGTTTGATCTGGCAGCAGGGTCTGCGCGGCCTTCTTGGCGGCGCGGTAAGCGGTCAGGCCCGCATCGGCATAAGGGGCTACGTCTTTGGGCGCCAAGGTCCGGGGCAGTGCCACCAGATTGCGCGATGATGTGAGCAACGCCTCGGCATAGCCGCCGTTGCTGTCCAGCCCCGGAAACTTGCCATCGGCATGCATGTCGTGGCCACGGCGGCAGGCAAGGCAGGTGCCCGCCGTCACCTTGGGGTGAATGATCACCGGGTCGCCCACCTTGAAGCCTTCAACTTCGGGACCGATCTCTTCGACCCAGCCTGCATTTTCGTGGCCCATGATCAGGGGCAACAGTTTATCCCCCGTGGGGTCGGTGATTGGCATCCAGATCCCCTCAACGATGTGAAGGTCTGTGCGGCACACACCAGCACCGCCAATCCGCACGATCACATCATTCGATTTGCCGATCTTCAAATCAGGCACATCCTCCAGCGTGACCCAGCTTGGCGCCGTCAACGCCGTGTCATAGCGGTGCAATACCTGTGCCTTCATCGTGGTCATCCCGTCCCCTCACCCGCGTCTTGCAGACCGGGCATTTACCGAGATCACGTTTCACCGCGCCCGATCGGAGGGCAATGCGCCTGTTCCGCCGCACAGAAACTGATCACTTGGTGCACATAGCGCATTGCTAAGTGTTCAGAGATTGCACAGCCACAGACATAGTTCCGCCCGCACGTTTAGAAACGTGGGCAGTGTTCAGAATCTGAACAGTCCGGGGGCGAATCGCACCGAAAGATTGACAAGCCGATTGCCGCAATTAGGCTCCGTCGTACGTGGTCAGGGGAGTGGCCGCCGGGGGGCATTGCAACCATGAATCGTCAGGGAACATCGCTCGCAAGGGCGCGCATGATGCTGGAATCGCAGGGGCGGTTTCCGGGTGGTGCGGTGCCCGGCGACATTTCGGAAAGCTGGTCGCGCAGCTTATCGTTTGGCCTTGATCCTTTGGGGCGCAGTGAAAACCTTGTGCTATCCGATACCGAATTTACCGCCGTGCGCCAGCGCAATTCCGACCTGATCCATTTTGCCCGGCCAGAACTGGAACTGCTGTTCGATCAGATCGCCGGATCAAACTTCATGGTGGCGCTCGGCTCGCCAGAGGGCGTGGTGCTGGAAACGTTGACCGATGGCCAGTTTGGCGAAACCGATGCTGGGCGCGCCGTCATCGCGGCCTCGGTCTGGGCCGAAGACCTTCGCGGCACCAACGCCTTTGGACTGAGCCTTGCCACCCGCCGGCCGGCGCAGATCTACGGTGGCGAACATTTTCTGCGTGCGCACCGCGATGTCAGCTGCATTTCAGCCCCGATCTTTGATGGCCGGGGCGGGCTTGCGGGCGTGCTCGATGCGTCCTCCGGGTCAACCGTGCGCCAGCAGCACACGGCGGCGCTGGTGCAGATGTCGGCCAGCAACATCGAAAACAGCCTGATCCGCGCCTCGAATGAGCGGCTGATCGTGTTGCAGTTCCACCCGCGCCCGGAATACCTTGGCACGCTTTCGGTGGGTATGCTGGTGCTGGACGACCGGTTTCAGCTTCACGCTGTCAACCGCCGGGGCGAGATGTTTCTGACCGGCTTTGCGCGCCTTTTGGGTGAACGCTTCGACAGCATCTTTGAACAGCGGTTTGAAGATGTCGCCCAGCGGCTGTTGCAGGGCGAGACGCTGCGTCTGCGTGATCGGATGGGGTCTGGCGTATCGGTGCGCTGTGTGGCGAACCGTGCGAGCTTTGCCTTTGCGGGCCGGATGGTGCGGGGGGCCGTGGTTCCGGCCATGCCGGGGCATGACGCGGCGGTCAATCCGTTCCGCGATGTCGTGCTGGACGATGCCAACCTGCGTGAGGCATTGGCAATGCTGCCGGATGCAGCGCGAAAGGGGCGGCCAATTTGCCTGATTGGCGAGACAGGAACTGGAAAAGAGATCTACGCGCGGCTTGCTCATGCCGCAGCGCGCCGGGGCAAACCATTTGTGGCGGTGGATGCAGCCTCGCTAGCTGCAACTGGTGCGGTAGCCACATTTCTGGGCCGGACCGATGGCGCGGGTCTGCTGGCCGAGGCCGCCGGTGGCAGCCTTTATGTCGGCGAGATCGCAGCCCTGCCAGCCGCATTGCAGGTCGTGCTGGCGCGCGCGTTGGAGCAGGGCGAATACCGCCATCCGGTGACGGGCGTATTGATAAAGACAGATATCCTGTTCCTGTGCGGATCGACAATACCGCTGCAAGATGCCGCTCTGGCACCGCAGCTTCGGTACCGTCTGACTGAGTGCAGCGTGGCCCTGCCACCCCTGCGGAGCCGAACCGATTTTGTGGCGCTGGCGGTGCGGTTTGCAAAAACGGCCCGTGCCGATGCGGATCTGGACCCGGGCGTTGGGGCTGTGCTGGCCAGCCATAACTGGCCCGGTAATCTTGACGAACTGCGCGCGGTGATGACGAGGGCCGCCTTACTTTGCACCCAAGGTCCGGTCGCCGTGGCAGACCTTCACGGTCTGGTGCCAGACCTGCCGCGGGCGGCGCAATCCCCGGCCACATGCCAACATTGTACAGGGGTCGCCTGGAAGGAGGAACAATGCCGCGCGATCCGGGGTGCGGTGCAGCGTCATGGCGGCAACGTCACGCATGCTGCACAGGACATGGGGATGTCCCGCACCACCGTTTACCGCCACCTTGCTACCGAAATGCATCCCGCCACGTCGCGTTCCTTACGCTGAACCCGCCTCTGATGCGGCATCCAATCGCATTGATGCAGCAGCACACAGGCCGCAGACCCTTCGTCATCTATATCAGATGAGTGAACCGCCTGGTGTCGCGTTGCTCTTAAATCCGAGACGTGGCGCGCTGGACGCAATTCTTTGCCCTTAGAGCGTGTCGCATTCAATTTGAAGCATACCTTGCGGCGATGAAGTAGTTTCGGCATTCCTCCGGCTGGAACAGATCACAGACTGCGCCGACCTGTCGCCAGAGGGCCTGGTAGGTTCTGGCGGCGGCCTTTCGGATCAGGGTCTTGAGCTTTGAGAAGGCCATTTCGATAGGGTTCAGGTCTGGCGAGTATGGCGGCAGGAAGATCAGGTCGTTGCCTTGGGCGCGCAGCAGTGCGAGTGCCTGGCAGGATTTGTGCGACGACAGATTGTCGGCCACGACGATCTGTCCGGGTCGCAGCGCCGGGGCGAGTTGGCTCTTGATGTAGGTGTCAAAGCTGACGCGGTTCATCGCGCCGTCGAGAACCCAGGGTGCGATCAGCCCGTCCTGGGCGAGGCCCGCGATAAAAGTCTGGGTGTGCCAGTGGCCAAAAGGCGCATGGTCGATCAGGCGTTTGCCGACGGGTGCCCAGCCGGTGGTTTTGACAAGGTTGGTCTTCAACGGGTTTCGTCGATAAAGACCAGCCATTCCAGAATGTTGGTCATGTCAGGCTGGTGGGTCTCAACCCAGACCCTGCGCCGCTCAGCGATGTCCGGTCGTAGGATTTCGCTGGCGAGCAACGTTTTTTTTATGGCTGAGACCAAGCCGGTGCAGCCATCTGCCCACCGAACCGCGATGCACTGTCACGCCATGCACTGTGACCATTTCCACCACGATCTCGTCCAGCGTCAGGTCACCTTTGACCGCCAGCCGCTCCCGCAGCCAACCGCTGAACGGGGCGAGCTTGCCCTCGGCATGGTTGCCCTGCGGTTTGGGCACCAAGGCCCCGCTCGCGCGCTTCAGAATGACCATGTCGTTCACAAAGCGCGGCGATACCCGAAAGTGCCGGGCCGCCTCACGATGCCCGTGACCCTCTTCAACGAACGCGATCACACGACTGCGCAACTCGATAGGATGTGGCTTGCCCATTCCGATCCCCCATATCTGGCACAATAAGGGAATCACAAATCTCTCAATTTGGGAATCCTGAATCAGACAACCCGCGACACGCTCTAAATGCGAGATTCTGCTTCCGGAGGCGGCGCTCCTTCAGCTGCACCCCGGCGGCGCGGGTCAGCAGGTTATCGTCCAGCCCATGCGCGATGGCGGCAAGGCTGCACGACCACTCCAAGGACAGTTGCCAGTTCGTCTGCGGGCTGGACCCGGACGGCCGCGACGCGGAAACGCTGGACGGCCGGAAATTCCTGACCGTGAACGGTGTGCAGACCCTGAGCCAAAGCACCGCCAGCATGGCTTATCAGATTGAGGCATTGCGCGAGGCGGGTGTCACCTCGCTGCGGATGTCGCCGCAAAGCACAGGCTTCGCCGAGATTTGCGCCCGTTACGCCGACCGTATCGCGGGCAGGCTGACTGCCGCCGAACTGGCCGCCACTTTGATCCCGAAGGTCCCCGGCGGGCGGCTGTCGGATGGCTTTGTGCGTGGTCCGGCTGGGGCGCATTGGTCGGGCAGCGCGGCATAAGGAAACCGTCATGCCCACGGGCCGGCCTAAACGCCAAACTGGATCATCAAGTGGTGCTTACTTTCGCGCCAACGATGCGCCGCAAGTCGCCATAAAATTCCTGAATGGCATCTTGCAAAACCCAGATGACACGATGTTCAACGTTCGATGTCTTGTTCGAGCGGCAAGCGATGGGTTGGACGCCCCCCGGCGACATCGATGTGCCAATGTGGCGGGTGTTGAATCACCGCTACGGAGGAGAGCGGCCATGGGAAAGGTTAGCATCATCGGCCTGGATTTGGCCAAAAACGTGTTTCAGGCGCACGGCGCAGGAGCCGACGGATCGGTGGTCTTCCGCCGCAAGCTGTCGCGCGCGCAGCTGCTGAAGTTCATGGCGGCGCAGCCGCCATGCGTAGTGGCAATGGAGGCCTGCGCCAGTTCACATCACTGGGGTCGCGCGATCGGTGATCTCGGCCACGATGTCCGGCTGATCCCTCCGGCCTATGTGAAGCCGTTCGTGAAGCGGCAGAAGAATGGCATGGCGGATGCCGAGGCGATCGCTGAGGCCGCATCGCGACCGACGATGCGGTTCGTGGCCGTGAAGAGCGAAGCACAGCAGGCGGCGGCGATGGCTTACCGGACCCGGGACCTTCTGGTTCGACAGCGCACGCAGACGATCAATGCTCTACGTGCCCATCTTGCCGAGCAGGGTGTCGTGGCCCCCACCGGCCCGACGCATGTTGGGCGCCTCGCTGCCATCATCAATGGCGAGGATGGTTTGCTGCCGACTGCGGTCCGCGAGCTGGCATGCCTTCTGCTGGACCAGATCGCCGGGCTGGCCGAGAAGATCGCGGGCCTTGATGCCGGACTCCGCCGGCGCGCGACCGCTGACAATACGGCACGACGGCTGACAACGATCCCGGGGGTGGGCACCATCACCGCGGCGGCGATCTCCACCTTCGCGCCGCCGATGGAGACCTTCTCAAAGGGTCTGGACTTCGCCGCGTGGGTCGGCCTCACGCAGCGACAACACTCGAGCGGGGACAAGGAGCGGCTGGGCCGAACCTCGAACATGGGCCAGCGCGACATCCGACGATTGCTGATCATCGGCGCCGTCGCGGTGGTGCGATGGGCGGCACGCAGGGGTGCGCCGGTAGGCTCCTGGCTTGCCCGGATGCTGGTGCGCAAGCCAAAGATGCTGGTCGAAGTGGCGCTGGCCAACAGGATGGCGCGCACGGCCTGGGCGCTGATGCGCAAGGGTGAGGATCACAGGGATCCGGCGATGGCGGCCGCATAGGCCAGCGTCGTCGGTTTGTCGCTGGATGTGAGCGGGGAGAGGGAACGTAAGGGCAGACGGTCAAGAGACCGGGTTGGGCGAACCAGCATTCCGGACGGAGCGCCTTTGAGCGCGGGTAAGCGAACTGGTCCCGACCTGCATATCTCCATAAAGGCCCGCGGCGCATGACAGACCGCAACTTCGAGGGCCGGACACACGACCGCACCTGATCACATGCCCGACCGAACCCAAGATTCCGCTTGCATCCAAGGGGGCGTCCACACACGTCCGGCGTGACCGCTAGCCATTCCACTTCCATGGAAGCAGGTCGTCGACCTTGTTGATCTTGTAGTCCGGGATGCGGGTGAGGATGTCGCCGAGTCAGGCATGCGGATCGACGGCGTTGAGCTTTGCCGTCTCGATCTGGGTGTAGGCGATGGCGGCGGCCTTGCCGCCTGCTTCCGAGCCGACGAAGAGGTGGTTCTTCCACCCGAGGACGATGGCGCGCTTGCCGCGTTCGGCGGCGAGTCCAGCATCGAGGATGCCGTGGTCGAGGTAGGGGCATAAGCGTTCCATGCGGTTCAGCGCGTAGCGGATTGCTCCGGCCAGCGGGGATTTTCCCGAGATCGTAGTGAGTTGCATGGCCAACCACGCCTCAAGATCGTTGAAGACCGGAGCGGCGTGGGTTCTTCGCACTTCAGCACGGCGGTTTGGCGGGGAGCCGCGGGCCACTTTCTCGACTGCATAAAGCCTAGCGATCCGCCCGATGGCCTGTTCGGCGATCGGGGAGGCCTGCGACCGGTGAATGTCGACGAACTTGCGCCGCACGTGACCCCATGCAACGGTTGCAGATGTTCCACCACCGGGGCCAACGGCCAGTCAATCAAGCTGTCCTCAACAGCCTTGTCCAGTCGCAGCACCTGTTCCCGGCATTGGTTTTCCGCAAGGATCAGTTCCTGCAGAACGGCATGTTGCCCCGCAAGTGGAAAGCTAACACCTTGGAGACACGCAGGGAATCCCTCACAATTTGCGCAACAGAGCCTTCGAGCCCGGACAAAGCCGGACGCACACGCCAAGATGCAAAACAGGCGACAGGGTTAAAGCGTCGCCTGCACCAGGCGCTCCCGGAAGACATCCGGCATCATCCAGTTCGGTTGGCGGCCAAGGATCATTTGCAGAAAACCGGCAGAGAACCCGGCATCCTCGCGGGAGTTTTCCCGAAACGACCACCAGTGGCGCAAATCGTCGACTGCAGGATCAACCTCGGTCGCTGCGTGGAATTCCTGCGCCATGGCCGCGGCGTGGACCGACACGCAGAACATGGTGCAGCAATAGCCTTCTGGCCAGAAGGCACCTGCGGACTCTGGCTTGGCAAGGATGGCAGGGCCGGTAGCGTGCACGGGCATATCAGCCACCAGTTCGCGCAGCATCAAGGCTGCGGCGAATTCGAAGAACGTGCGGCGCTGGCTTTTGTCGGAGGGTTTCTGGCGTTCGATCGCTTTGAGCCAGCGCACGAAGACGGCGGCAAGTTTCGCCTCGTCCACCGCAAAGGCGCAGCCGAGGTCTCGCCCGTAGGCTTCGGCATGGCGCTGGAAGGCCTGCTTGAACCAACGCAGGCGGCGCACCGCGATACGCAGGGGTTCGTTGCTGGCGGGAATCGCTTCGGGGTGCTGGGGGATGTCAGACATGGGCAGCATACCGGGCATAAAGCGTCGCGATGCGGGGGGTGTCGCGGTCGGCGCAAGCGCGGGCGACCTCGGGGGCCAGCGCTACGGCCAGATCGGTTGCCGCGTGCAGCGCCTCTTCGTTTTCCGCGTCCGACCGGGTGGATTGCAGCCACAGAAGAACGGCAAAGATCGCCACGGGCTCAAGCGCCGCGCCGGGCACCCGCGCCGCCTCTTCCGCCGTGGTTCCGCGCACCACGCGGGCATCCAGCAGGTTGACCGTCAGCGTCGCTGCATCCATCTTGGTGTCCAACTCCCACGCCCGCCGCGCCGCCGCCTCGCTGACAAAGACCCCCGGCGCGCCGAGCCTGCGCAGCACCGACCGCAGCGCCACATAGACCGCCGCCCCGAACTGCTCGGGGCTGTGCTGACCTGCAGTCAGATCGTCCAGCGTCACCCACGGCTGTTCGGCCCCGCCCAGAACCGATTTCGCCAGCCCCGAGGCCAGTTCATCGACGCTGCGGACAATCCCTCCCACCTCGCGCAGCACGGCACCGGCCAGACCGGCCGTGGGTTTCGGCAGGCTTTCGATGGTGATCGTCTCGGCCAAAGTTTCCCCACCCCGGCGCAGCAGAAACCGCAGGCCGCGCAACGCTTCGCGCAGTGGCATCGTATCCGGGCGGAGGGGCGAATGGTTGGACACGGGCGACCTCGGGTTGATCTGATCATAATAGACTAAGCATGCGCCGATACCAAGGCATGGATGGTGGCCCGCACTGGCGTCGCGTGAATGAAGGCAAGGGTCGTGGCATAATCCCTGACGCCTGCCTGCCTGCCGAGCCCTGTGGCGAATTGCGCTGATCAGGCTTGTGCGATTTGCACCGCCCCGGCCGCAGTAAGCCTTTTTATCAGCCCAGTTGCGAAGCCGCCGAAAAAGCAGGCGTCGCAGCCGCAGGCGCACTTCACGTCGACCCGAAAGGCGGGGATGTGGACACGACCCGGTCGCGGTGACGATAAAATGCCCCGTCCGCGCCGAGTGTCAGGATCACGCGAGCAGCCCCCCGATCTAGCAGGAACTGCGCGAGTTCGCCGTTGTCTGTCAGTTCCGACAGGGCGCGCGCCTCTTCCTCCGAGGGCAGGAAATAGTCGGTATGGGGCAACAGCCTGGCCACTTTCGACAGATCTTCGGCGGTCGAGGCAAAGACATCCGGCGTGGTCATCACCCCGCGTTGCCGCGCCTCGCGCATGATGGCTTCGGTGCGGCATGCGTCCATCCGGTTCATCAGCCTCACGCCGCCCACAAGCAGGATGCGGGTGTCCGGCAGATCGTCAATTTGGACATCGTCGATGAGAAACCACCCGTTGCACCGCGTTTGTGCAGGGCGAGTGGTGACCAGCGAGGATGAGGTGGTTTAGCCGTCGCAGCGCTGCATCAGGCTGGTGTCGATGCCGAACCGGACAGCGTTATCGGCACCCAGTCGCCCATGTCATCCGCGCCGATCCCCGCCAGCGCCAGCGATCGACGGCCATGCGTGGCGGCCACGATCACCGCCGCGCCCGACACGGCCAACGTCAGTTCCTCCACGAAATAGGTGCCACGCCAGGCGGGATCTGCGTCACGGGGCGACATAGCGCGTCAAAGGTGATGAAGCCCGTCGAGGTGTAGTCAAAGCGCGCGGTGGTCATGCCACGATCCTGATCCGATGGCCGTCAGCCCCGAAGAAGTATAGCCGTCCGGGATCGAACCCGATCGAGATCGGCACGTCGATATCCGAGCGGAAATCGCGGGCGGCCTTGACCTCAATTTGTTTTGCCCCCGCCATCACACTCAGATAGGTCACATCGCCCGTGGGTTCCACGCCGTAGACCATCCCCTGCACCTGATTGCCGCCGACCGTGCAATCCTCGGGACGGATACCAAGGGTGATCTTGCCCGACAGGTGAACCGGGCACGGCACGCTGACGCCCGGTGCGGTGAAATGCCCGCCTGCCGCCGTCCCTTCGATCAGGTTCATCGGCGGGCCGCCGATGAAACCTGCGACAAAGGTGTTGGCAGGATCGGTGTAGATCTGGTCGGGCGTGCCGACCTGCTGGATCGCGCCCTTGTTCATGATTACAATCCGGTCGGCCAGCGTCATCGCCTCGATCTGGTCATGGGTCACATAAACGGTCGTGACGCGCAGCTGCCGCTGCATGTGCTTGATCTGCACGCGCATCGACTGACGCAGCTTCGCATCGAGGTTCGACAACGGCTCGTCCATCAGGAACACCTGCGGCTGTCGCACCACGGCGCGGGCCAGCGCCGCGCGCTGCCGCTGCCCGCCCGACAGCGCCCCCGGCTTGCGGTCGAGAAAGGCCCCCAGTTCCACCATGTCGGCAGCCTGCCGCACCAGCCTGTCCTGCTCGGCCTTTGGCACGCCGCGCATCCGCAGCGGGAAGCGGATGTTTTCATAGACCGTCATGTTGGGGTAAAGCGCGTAGCCCTGAAACACCATCGCCACGTCGCGGTCGCGCGCGTCGATGTCGTTCACCACTTCGCCGCCGATGATGATGTCACCCTCGGTCGGCTCTTCCAGCCCCGCGATCATCCGCATCGTGGTGGTCTTGCCGCAGCCCGAAGGGCCCAGCAGCACCAGAAACTCTTCATCCTCAATCTCAAGCGACATGTTCTGCACGCCCACAAAGGCGCCATACCGCTTGACTATATTGGAAAGCTGGATCGCGGCCATGGTCTATCCTTTCACGGCGCCCATCGTCAGACCGCGCGACAGGTGCTTTTGAATCAGGATCACCAGGATCAGGATCGGCACGAAGGCGATGAACGACACAAGGGCAATGGCATTGTAGATCACGCCGTCCGACCCGCCGGTGAAATTCGCAAGCGCCACCGACATGGTATAGGCCTTGGACGTCGAGGCGATCAGCAGCGTGAACAGAAACTCGTTGATCGCGAAGATGGTCGCAATCACAGCGGCGGTGATGATGCCTGGCAGGCAGGCGGGAATGATGATTTCCCACAGGATGCGCAGATCCCCTGCCCCGTCGGTGCGCGCGGCATCCTCCAGTTCCTTCGGGATATCCAGCATGTAGCTGCGGATGATCCAGGTCACGAGTGAAAGGTTGATCGCGGCATAGATCAGCATCAGCGCCCAGATGCTGTCCAGAAGTCCCACCGTCTTGAACAGAAAGAAGATAGGAACCGCGACAATGGCCGGGGCCATCATCCGGGTGGACAGGATGTAGAACCCGATATCCTCGCGCCCTTTGAAGTCGTACCGGGCCAGCGCATAGGCGGCTGGAATGGCAAGGATCAGGTCGATGATCACCGACCCGCCAACTGCCAGCACCGAATTGCGCAGGTAAAGCGCAATCGGCCAGTCGCTCATCAGCAAATGCCACGCATCAAGGCTGAAAGTCGGCCAGTAGATCGGTTGCGGGGTGATGATCTCGGTCCGCGGACGAAAAGCAATGGTGCCGAACCACAGGATCGGCAGCAGGCATACAAGTGCCCAGATTCCCAGCACTGCATAGCGCAGGATCATGCTTTCGCCGTGTTTCTTGCGTCTGGATGTTGCTGCAGTGGCCATCACGATTTCCCCGAATGGAAGGCGCGTTTGACGACCGTTTGCGCGATGATCACGGTCATGATCAGCATCAGCACCGACGCCGCCGAGGCATAGCCGAAGTTGAACATGCGGAACCCTTGGCGATAGATGAAATAGCTCATCGTTTCGGTCGCCCCACCGGGTGAGCCTTGCGTCATCACATAGACGTTGGTGAACATGGTGGTTATGTCGATCCCGCGCAGAGTGACGGCGACCACGATGATGGGCCGCAGCATCGGCAGCGAGATGTTCCAGAAGATTGCGGGCCAGCTTGCGCCGTCCAGACGCGCGGCCTCTTCGATCTCCTGATCCTGACCCTGCAAGCCTGCGACAAAGATGATGAACAGGAACGGCGTCCATTGCCAGACATCGGCGGTGATCAGCGTCAGACGCGCCAGCCAGATGTTGCCCAGCCAATCGACGTTGCGCTCGATCAACCCGGCGCTCATCAGCATGTCGGAAATCACCCGACCGTCGTTGAACGCCAGTTTCCAAATGAACGCCACGGCCGAGGGCATGAACAGCATCGGCATGATGAAAAGGATGCGCCAGCCCTTGATTAACGGGTCGCGGTAGGCGAAGTAGGCAACGGCGAGGGCGATGGCGGTTTGCAGCGTCAGGGAGATGCCGCCGATGATGGCAGTATTGCCGAAAGCGGCCCAGAACTCGCGGTCCCGCAGAATGGCCGAGTAATTGCTGAACCCGGTCCAGGTCCAGTTCAGAAACTTGACCACGAACAGGCTTTGATAGATCGCGAACAGCCCCGGATAAAGCGTGATCGCCATCAGATACAGCATCGCCGGTGTCAGGAGCAGATAGGGGAACGCCTTGCGCAAACGCGGACTTCTGCGACGCAGACGGTTGGGGGTGGCTTTCGCCACCCCCTCCGATCCGACCTTGGGCGCAACAGGGGCCATCGGTTCAGAACGGCAAGGGTTTGCCGTCACCGACATACAGCCCGGGTGCCACATCAGCATAGGCCACGGGTGCCGCGCCGTCCTTGAAACCGTTCTTCTCCATGATCGACTTCCAGGCGGCCTGGCCGTTGTCGAGTGCCTCTTTCGCGGTGATCTGACCGGTGATCGCCCGGTTGATCTCGTTGCCAAGCGCCTGTTCCATCTCGAACATGCCGGGCAGACGAGGCGAACACCAGGCGTGATCGAGGCTGTCGGCCCAGACCTTCATCGGCTGCGATACAGCGCGCATGCGTTCGTTGGACAGAACCGACCGGTATCCCGGTGCCACGCCATTTGCGTTGGCCTCGTTCATCGCCATGATTGAGGACGTCGTCAGGAACGCCAGCATCAGGAAGGCACCTTCGGGGTTCTGGCTGGTTGCCGTCACGACCGAGGTAGACCCAGCAATGTTCGGCGGCGAGAAACGGCCGCCTTCAAAGCGAGGTGAGAATATCGTCACAAAATCGTCGACGATCTGGCTCTGGTCCGGACGCATCCCCTGCGTACCCGAATCCTGCCAGCTGATGTTCGTCGCAACCTGCCCGCCAAGCCAAGCCGCCCGGTTTTCGCCCCAGCCCGCACCTGCCACACCTTCGATGGCGTTCTTTGACAGGGCCAGCAAGGTCTCCATCCCTCTGATGCCTGCATCGCTGTTCAGCGTCGGATTCCATTGATCGTCGAACAGCATCATCCCCGCCTGCGCGGCAATATGTTCCCATGTGTACGTCGACCAGAAGCCGCGGGCGCCCAACAGGCCAATGCCCGCCACGCCGCCGCCCAGCTTGTTCGCCTCGGCCGAGATGCGGATCAGTTCGTCAAAGGTCGGGACCGACTTGGACAGGTCAATCGGCCCGCCGAGGATCGGCTCGATGATTGACTTGCGCAAATGCACCTGCTGGATATCGCAGTCGAACGGAATGCCCACCAGCTTGCCGCCGAAGTAGCCATAGTTGAGCCGGTAAGTGTCATAGAAGTCGTCCAGAGGCAGCGCCCATTTGGCTGCATAGTCGTCCAGTGGTGCCAGAAAGCCCGGGGCCGCGAAATCACCCAGCCAAGCCGAGAAGAACTGCAGAGCATCGAACGAGGCATTACCCGAGATGAATTCGGAAATCGCCTTGTCATAGATGCTGTCATCCGGGATCGGAACCAGTTCGACCTTGATGCCTGACAGCGCCTCGAACGGCTTCAACCCTTCGACTGCAGATTCCTGATCTGCGGCGCCAATGGCGAATCGGACGGTAGTTCCAGCAAATTCCGAGCGGACCTTTTCCCAGTCCACGGTGCGGATCCAGTCGCGGGCCGGATCCCAAAGCGGTTCGTCCGTCATGTTGTAGAGCTTGCGATAATCTTCTCGGACGTAGTTTGGAACCGAGATCGAGTCGAGCGTGGTCTGGATGTCCGGCAGCCCGTCTTGCGCCAGCGCCGGAGCCTTCAGCCCGATCAGGCCAGAGGCTGCGCCGAACGCCGCCCCTGTGCGCAAAAACGAGCGGCGGGACACTCCCGTCAAACGAATGGTCATAATTGTCTTCCTCCCTTTGGCGATTCAATGATCGATTCCGCGTGCTCCGTGCTGATGTTGCTTCAATGCGGTTTCCTCGGGCGCAATAACTGCAGGACCTGCGGGTCGTGAACTTTAGTTACGTCTTTGTATCATGTGTGCGGATGGTGTTTTCTGTCAACAGCGATCTTTTTCGCTGCAACGCCGCAAAGCCTTGAACTTAGTTATTGACCTCGACACATAAGTACAAATATACTTTCAGCATCACCTGGGGAGAAATGCGATGCCCACGAATGTTGCCCTGACGGGCCTTGCGAAGGATCTGGCAGCCCGCGGCGAGACTGGAAAGCCGATCCGCATCGGACTGGTCGGCGCGGGCGAGATGGGCACCGACATCGTCAGCCGGGTGGCGCACATGCAAGGCATCGCCATCGGTGCCATCAGCGAGCTGAAACCCGGGGCGGCGCGGCGGTCGGTCGAAATCGCCTATGGCAACGAGGTCAACGTCGCTGACGTGTCCACCGCCGACGCGGCCAACGCGGCGATGGAGCAGGGCAAGATCGCCCTGACCGACAACGTGCAGGCCCTGCTTGACGCGGGTCTGATCGACGTGGTGGTGGATGCCACAGGCATCCCCTCGGTCGGGGCAGAAATCGGCCTTGCTGCGATGGAGCGCGGCAAGCATCTGGTGATGATGAACGTCGAGGCGGATGTGACCATCGGCGCCTATCTGCGGTCCGAAGCCGACCGGCTGGGCGTGGTATATTCGCTGGGGGCGGGCGACGAGCCGTCCTCCTGCATGGAACTGATCGAGTTTGTCAGCGCGATGGGTCACCGCATCGTCAGCGCGGGCAAAGGCAAGAACAACCCGCTGAACATCGATGCCACCCCCGATGTCTATCTGGAAGAGGCAACGCGCCGCCACATGAACCCGCGCATGCTGGTCGAATTCGTGGATGGGTCCAAGACCATGGTGGAGATGGCCGCCATCGCCAATGCGACCGGGCTGATCCCCGACAAGCCGGGGATGCATGGCCCCGCCGCCGGACGTGACGAGTTGAACAAGGTGCTGGTGCCCGCGAGCGCCGGGGGGGTGCTCTCATCGGGCGAAGGACGGGTGGATTACACCGTCGGCAAGGGCGTCGCGCCGGGGGTCTTTGTGGTGGCCGAGATGGACCATCCCCGCATCCGCGAACGGATGGAAGACCTGAAGATGGGCAGCGGGCCGTATTTTACCTTTCTGCGCCCCTATCACCTGACCAGCCTCGAAGTGCCGCTGACCTGCGCCCGCGTTGTTTTGTATGGCAAGGCCGATATGGTTCCGCTGCACCGCCCGGTGGCCGAGGTGTGCGCTGTGGCCAAGCGCGATCTGGCAGTCGGCGACACGCTGGACCAGATCGGCGAGTATTGCTACCGCGCCTGGATCATGGAATCGGGCGAGGCGCGTACCGCCGGGGCCATCCCCTGCGGCCTGCTGGCGGGGGCACGAGTCACCGCGCCGATCCGCAAGGGCGATCTGATCACCCGCGCCAACGCCGCTGTTCCCGCCGACAGCAAGATCGCCCTGCTGCGCGCGCGGCAGAACAAGATGCTGGGGCTGTGACCATGCCTGCGACCGACACGGCCATGGCCGACAACCGCCCCTTCGCCATCCGCACCTATGCGCCCGAAGCCCTGCGCGAGGCGCTGAAGCGGATGTACCTGATCCGCCGCTTTGAGGAAGGCGCCGAGGACAGCTACACGCGTGGTCTGATCCACGGCACAATGCACCTATCCATCGGACAGGAAGGAAGCGCCATGGCGACCTGCATGGAGCTGACCGACAACGACAAGATCACCTCGACGCACCGCGGGCATGGGCACTGCATCGCCAAGGGCGCCGATGTGGGCCGCATGTTTGCCGAGTTCTTCGGGAAAGAGACGGGCTATTGCCACGGGCGCGGCGGGTCGATGCACATCGCCGATATCAAGACCGGCAACCTCGGGGCCAACGGCATTGTCGGTGGCGGCCTGCCGATTGCGGTGGGCGCGGCGCTGTCGGCCAAACGGCTGGGAAAGCCGGACGTGACGGTATGTTTCTTCGGCGACGGGGCCAACAACGAAGGCGCGTTCCACGAATCGCTCAACATGGCGTCGGTGTGGAAGCTGCCGGTCGTCTTTGTCTGCGAAAACAACCAGTACGGCATGTCCACCTCGATCAAGCGATCGACAGCCGTGGCGCAGATTTCCGACCGGGCGGCGGCGTACTCGATGCCGGGCGTCACCGTGGATGGCAACGATTTCTCGGCCGTGGCCGAAGCGGTGCACCACGCCATCGCCCGCGCCCGCGCCGGCGAAGGGCCAAGCCTGGTGGAAAACCTGACCTACCGCTGGCGCGGCCATTCCAAATCCGACCGCAACCGGTACCGCACCAAGGAAGAGATCGAGATGTGGATGGGGCGCGACCCCATCGCCCGCTTTCGATCCGAACTCATCGCGCATGGCATCACTGACGACGCCGGGGCCAACGCCATCGAAGCGGCGGCAGTGGCTGACATGGAAGCAGGCATCGCCTTTGCCAAGGCCAGCCCCGCGCCCGATGTGTCTGAAGTGACGCGCTACGTTTACGCCGAGGTGCAGGAATGAACGCGCTGACGCAAGAGACCGCCCTGCGCACCCTGTCCTATGCCGAGGCGATCCGCGAGGCGATGGCCATCGCGATGGAGGCTGATCCGGCGGTGATCCTGATGGGTGAAGACATCGGCGTCTATGGCGGAGCCTTTCAGGTCACGCTGGATCTGGTGGACCGGTTCGGGCCGGACCGGGTGATGGACACGCCGATTTCAGAACTCGGCGGCGCAGGCGTGGCAGTGGGCGCGGCGCTGACGGGGTTGAAGCCGATCTTTGAATTCCAGTTCTCCGATTTCGCCATGCTGGCGATGGAGCAGATCGTCAATCAGGCCGCCAAGCTGCGTTACATGTTGGGGGGCGAGGCCTCGGTGCCGGTGGTGTTCCGCCTGCCCTCAGGCTCGGGCACCGGGGCCGCGGCCCAGCACAGCCAGAGCATCGAGGCGTGGTTCGGCCATGTTCCGGGGCTGAAGGTGTTGCAACCCAGCACGCCTGAGGATGCCAAGGGCATGCTGCTGGCAGCGTTGGCCGACCCCGATCCGGTGATGATCTTCGAGCACAAACTGCTTTACAAGATGAAGGGACACGTTCCGACCGGGCACTACCTGATCCCCATCGGCAAGGCAGTTGTCCGCCGTGCCGGCAGCGACCTGACCATTGTCGCGGGCTCGATCATGGTGCACCGCGCGCTGGAAGCGGCCGAGACGCTGGCCACCGAGGGCATCAGTGCCGAGGTCATTGACCTGCGCTGCATCCGCCCCATCGACCGCGAGACGATTCTGGCGTCGGTGCGCAAAACCGGGCGGCTGATGGTGGTCTATGAAGGCGTCAAGGCCTTTGGCGTCGGGGCCGAGATCAGCGCGATGGTGGCTGAAAGTGATGCCTTCGATTTTCTTGATGCGCCGATCCTGCGGCTGGGGGCGGCGGATGCGCCGGTGCCCTACAACCCCGATCTGGAACGCGCCTCGGTGCCACAGGTGGACACTATAGCGGTGGCCGCACGCCGCCTTGCCCGCCGCGAGGTCTGATGTGCCGACAGAAGTGATCCTGCCCAAGGTCGACATGGACATGACCCATGGCACGCTGGCCGTCTGGCATGTGGCCGACGGCGAAATCGTAGCCAAGGGCGATCCGCTGTTCGACATTGAAACCGACAAGGCTGCGATGGAAGTCGAGGCGCCGGCCAGTGGCAGGCTGACCGCGATTACCGCGAAACCGGGCGATCGCATCGCCGTAGGTAGCGTGGTCGCGCTGATTCTGGCTGAGGGCGAGGTGGCAGCACCCGTAATGACCGCCCCCGAACCAGCAATTGCGGCACCGGCAGAAAAAGCGCCGACGGCAAAGACGGAAGCTGCACCGCCGCCCAGCCTTCGCGGCGCCGAACCAGACAGCACAGCCCCGCGCGCAACACCCGCCGCCCGCGCAGCTGCACGCAGGGCTGGCTTTGTATTGGCCGAGATCACCGGCACCGGACCGCTTGGCCGCATCCAGCGCGACGATGTGCCAGCCCGGCTGCACACCCCCGCAATTGCGACGCACGGCTGGACGCCGCAACCCGGTCCGCTGAATATTCGCCGCCGCAAGGGCGACGGGTCGACACTGGTGATGCTGCACGGCTTTACCGCCGACAACCAAAGCTGGGCCCCGCTGGAAAAGGTAATCGGCCCCGGTCCGGCCCTGATCCGCATCGACATGCCCTGCCACGGCAAATCCCCGCTGCGCCGCATCACCGGCTTTGCCGCCCTTGCGCGCATGATGGTCGAGGCGTTTGACGAGGCCACCCGCGATTCTGGCCCTGTGCACCTCATCGGCCATTCGCTGGGCGGTGCCATTGCCATTGCTATCGCCGATGTCCGCCCACGCCGCGTGGTCGGCCTGAACCTGATCTCACCTGCGGGCCTTGGGCCGGAAATCGACGCCGCCACCCTGCTGGGCATCACCCGCGCCACAAAGCCCGAAAGCCTCGCCCCGTGGCTGCGCCGCCTGACGGCCAGCCCGGACGCCATCTCGGACAGCTATGCCGAGGCGGCCATGCGCGCCCGCAGCGATGCCGCGATGCGCGCGGCACAGGCCGACATGGCGGATGCGATTTTTGCCGACGAAACCCAGACCTTCGATGTGCAGGCCGCCCTGCACCGCCTGACCGCCCCCACCCGGATCATCTGGGGCCGACAAGACCGCATCATCCCGTGCCGCCATGCCACCGCCCAGCGGACGGATGCCGCAATTCATCTACTGGACGGGGCGGGCCATATCCCGCAAATGGAATGCCCGGACCGCGTGGCGCGCGTCATTGGACTTGGGGGCGGCACTCCCCTATAGACTGTTCGGAATCATCCAAGGACAGGCGATGCTGCTGGCAAATCCCGACACAGTCGTTCAAAGCGATGCAGACAGCCTGCGCGTTCGGGCGGTGTGGTTGTACCATGTCGAGGGGCTGACCCAGAACGATGTCGCCCAGCGTCTGAACATCAGTCGTGTCATGGTGGTGCGGCTACTGGCCGACGCCAAACGCCGCAATGAGGTGCGGCTGACGATCTCGGCTCCGCTGGCGGGTCTGGTCGAACTGGGGCGGACGGTCGAGACCAGGCTTGGCATCGACCGCGTCATCGTTGCGCCTTTCAATGCGGCGGATGATGATCCTGTTCGGGTGATCGCGGCGGCAGCGGGCAACTACATCTCGGGCCGGATGCAGTCAGGCATGACGGTTGGCGTGGGCTGGGGGCGGACACTTTACAACTCGCTGCCGTTCATCACCGGCGCGACGCTGGATGATTTCCGCGTCGTGTCGCTGCTGGGCGGCATCGCGGCGGCGCGCAGGTTCAACCCCGCCGAATTCGCCTGGCAGTTCGCCGAGCTGTTTCAGGGCGAAGGCTATCTGATCCCGGCCCCGGCCGTGGTTGACAGCCCCGAAACCAAACATGCGCTGCTGGAGCGCTGCGGCCTGTCATCGATCTTTGAGATGGCGGACAAGCTGGATGTGGTGCTTCTGTCGGTCGGCGGCATCTCGACCCTGACCACCAGTTACCGCACCGGCCACATCAGCGAGGCCGAACGCCGCTCGCTGATCGAGGCGGGGGCGGTGGGTGATGTGCTGTACAACTTCATCGATGAGGCTGGCGAGATCGTGGCGCATGAAGTCAACGACCGGGTGATTTCCGCAAACATTGCGCGGCTGCGCAAGACGCCGGAACGGGTGCTGATCTCGGGCGGGCGCGAAAAGATCAACGCGATCAGGGGTGTGATCAGGACTCTTAGTCCCACGGTTTTCATAACCGACGAGATTACCGCCAGGACCCTGCTCGGCTGAACCTTCAGTTACTGTTTGCCGCCCGCTCTCCCGCAGGCCCGCGCCACAGCGCCCGGGCGCTTGCGACGGTATTGAGGTAATGCGCAAAGCCCGCATCGAACTGCGCCGCCATCTCGCGGCGCGGCTCGATCACACCTTCGGGGCGGGTCCAGGCGGCGTGGTCATAAGCGATCCCCACCGCATCCATCGCGGCAATCGCGGCCCCGCGCGCGCCGACCTCGGGTTTGCGGGCGATCTTCAGCGGGCGTTGCAGCACATCGGCGACCATCTGGCTCCAGACCTGGGAATTCGCGCCGCCGCCGCAGACCGAAACTGATCCGGTCAGTCCTGCGGCCTGAAAGCAGTGACGGACCGCATAGGCCACCGACTCGCAGACCGCCATCACGAGGTCGGCCTTCGTCGTGCCGGTGCTGAGGCCGGACAACTGGCCGCGCGCGCGCACGTCGACAAAGGGCGCCCGTTCCCCTGTGGCCGAAAAGTAGGGCAATGCCGTCACCCCATTGGCCCCGGGACGGCTTTGCGCCAGCAGGGCATCGACCTGATCATGCGAGGCACCGATCATGTCCAGCACCCAGTCCAGCGTTGCCGTCCCCACCGTGGCCGGCATGGACCGGACCCAACGGCCACCTTGCGGCATGCACAGTGTCATTCCGACCGGGTCCTGATCGCGGTCGATCCGGTCGGTGATGACCTCGCAGGCGAGCGTGGTGCCGATGATGACCAGACCGTCGCCCACTTGCCGCACGCCCGCCCCGATCGGGCAGGCAACCAGATCGAACGGGCCGGCATGCACGGGCACGCCCTCCGGTAGCCCGGTCAGCGCCGCCCCTGCCGCGTTCATCGGGAAGGGCTGCCCCGGCGCAGGCATCACCGGGGCCAGCAGTCGGCGCAGGCTGTCCAGCCCCAGCAGGCGCAGAATTTCAGGATCGTAGTCGCGCGAGGCCGTGTCAAGGAACGGCAGCGACGCATCCGAGGCGTCGGTCACCCGCGCCCCGGTCAGCCGCTGCAGGATGCAGTCCTTGAGGTAGCTTGCGGTGTGGGCGGCGGCCAGTTTCTCCGGCTCCTGCGCCAACATCGCGGCCATCAGCGGCGCATGGCTGCCGGGGAAGATTGCGTTGCCGTTGCGGCGAAACACGGCTTCGAACACGCCGCTGTCGATCCAGCCTTGAAGATAGGGGTTTCCCCGGTCGTCCAGCCACGACACCGCCCGACCGACGCCCATCCCCTGTGCATCCAGCAGCCATAATCCGTCGCTTTGCCCGGTGATGCCGATGGCATCGGGGCGGGTGTTGCGACCGGCCATAACCTCGCGCACCACGTCGCGGACGGCTGTCACAATCTCTTCGAAATCCTGCTCGATCCGGCCGTTGCCATAGCTGCGGGGCGAACTGCGCCGGGATGCCACGGCCTCGATATCGCCCGTCCGGCCGAACAGCGCCGCTTTCACCATCGAGGTGCCAAGGTCGATCCCGATGATCATCTGTGCGTCTCCCGCAGCACGGTCAGACCGGCCTGCAGGAACGGTGAGGCTCGGTCAGACTTAAGTTAAGCCATATGTTCCGCTATTGCACAAGTGATCATTTCTTGGCGCGCGCCTCATTCAGAAGGACACCTGCGATCCCTTCGTTGGTGATCAGATGGGTGGCATAGCCGCCACGCAGACAGGCGCGGATAGCATCCAGCTTGCGCTCGCCACCCGCAACCATCAGCCGTTCGGGGATCCGCTTCAGGTCGTTCAGCGAGATGCCGATGGGATGAATGGTGTGCGGCAGCGCAACAGGCTCGCCCTCGGCGTCGATCCAGCGGCAGGCTATATCGGCAACCGCGCCCTGACGGCGCAGGAATTCCTTTTCGGTGGCATTCACATGGCCCAGCCGCAGCATGGTCGCGTCGTCCTCGAGCGTGCCGGTGCCGAACACCACCAGCGCCGCGCGGCGTGCCAGGTCCAGCGCCTCGGCCAGACCGGGATCGCTGATCAGCCCGGCGGCAGTCTCGGAGTTGCGGACATAGACCGGCGCGTAAAGCGCCCGCGCCGGCGCCCCGAAGAACTGACCTACCAGTTCCGCGACCTCATATGGGTTGGTGCCCTTGTCCGCATTGTGCAGCCCGCCGATCAGCGCCACGATCTGCATGCCGGGGGTAGACACCTCACCCTGCAGGGAATCTGCCATCGACCGCAAGGTCTGCCCCCAGCTGACGGCAATGACCGAATCCTCGCGCGCCATCTCTTGCAGGGTTTCGGCTGCGACCTTGCCGATCCAGCGGCGCTGCATCTCGCCGTCCTCGGCGTCCGGCACAATCCGCACTTTCTTCAGGCCGTAATGTGCTTCAAGATCACGCTCGATCTCGAAGATGTCCGACGACACACTGAGCGATATGGTGACCAGCCCGACCTGCCGCGCCCTTTGCAAAAGGCGGATCACGGTGCTGCGGCTGACCCCCAGCTTTTCCGCGATCTGACCCTGTGTCAGCTCCTCGGCATAATACAGCCAGGCACTACGAGCCATGTCGCCAACCTTCCTGTCTAGGTCTTTCATGCACGCCGCTCCAGTCTGCCTGCGTTGATCCTGCGGGACTATGAAAAATCACCCGTCATGGTCCAGTTCACGGCACCGTTCGGCGTCCGCAGGACGCGTCGGCAACTTCCCTGCGCACATTTAGGGCGGGAGCGCAACATGATGCAAGGGTTCTCATACTGCGAATT